>NZ_JBLZXR010000092.1:0-25967 GCF_050285345.1 Acinetobacter sp. | reverse complement strand
CGCATCATGATGACAACCGTTGCAACAAGTGCTATCGCTAAAGTGACCATAATCGCTGCACCGTAGAACTTTAAAAACGCAGCAAAACCACTTGTGGACACTGGTTCCATTTATTTCCCCTAATTTTTGGCAATAAAAAAGCACCCTATTGGGTGCGTTGGATTTACTTAGAATTACTTGCGCATAAGGCTTGAGATTCTATTTGATACTTGACTAATTACTGTGCTAAACAATGACTCTTTAGGGGTTATGCATAACTAGGTTTCCACAGTATTTACCGAGTAAGCCATTTCACCATCTCCTTGATCGTATTTTTAGAATTCTCTGTTAAACCCGTAAATAAGATTCCTACATAAGCAATTTTTGAAGGAAAAGGCTGATTATCTATATTCAATCCTCCTTTTTCCGCAATAACTATCGACGGGTTTCCTGATTCCAGAGTTCTATGCGCTAAAACATGAGCTCCACTAGCCATAGCTCCTATTGAATAAGTAGAATAATTAGGGGTTATGTATGGAGGTGATCCGTCTGGTAATAGAATTCCTGCTTTTGAAAAAATATTTGCATAATCTTCAAACCGATACATATTATTATCAGATGAGTTGCTTGTCGCCATCTGCCCCAATAACCTTAACTTTATTGGCCAAGTTGTTGTATTGACAGCTGTACCTGCATAGTTTGAGCATAAAATAGGTATACCTTCATTAAATGCACTTAAAATAACATTTGATGCATTTTCATTTGTTCTTATACCAACCAATAAGTCGTAATTTCTAGCATCATTAATAGTTAATGATGATTCTGCAATTATGGTTGCTGTATGCCCCCAAGATTCGAACATGCTTTTTACAGACTTAAGATACGAAGTTGTAAGATTGTTGGTTACAAGTGCAATATTTCTCGGAAGATCAACGGATGTATTTACAACAATCTCATCACTAAATTTCTCCGATCCATTTCTATAAGAACCAATTCGTACATAATAGACCTTGCCTGCATCAATCAGCGTATCTGTGTAAGACCGAATTTCGCCATTCAAAACTGCTTTGGCAATTGGAGGGTTCTCTATATCAATTGGTTCTTCAGAGCAATAATAACGTTGCTCATCAACAAAACCATCTATTTTCCAATTTAGCTCTAAACGATTAGTCATTTTTAAACTCAACTGTTAAATCATAAGGTGCTGAGAAGAATTGGCTTAATTTAATGGTGCAATCGAATGGATTCAGACATTCATATCCATCGCGAATTGTTTTAAGGACAGCCTTAATTGATCTTGCATCTACTTGCATGGAGGAAATAGGCATGGTGTAACTGGTGGTACCCGTCACATTGGCATTCGTGGTTGCTAGTTCAATATCATTTTCATCTAACTGACTTAAAATTAAATGTGTCTGTGTATCAGGTTCAATTGCTATACCTCCTTCATACCATCCCAAAATACCCCCACCTGTTTGTTGCAAACGATTACGATCGATCCAGGTTAAAACAAGATCTGTTTCAATTTCTTCAGGCCAATATTCACCATTAATTTTTACATTCGCAGGTGGATAAGGACGAATAGCACGTGCTTGTATTTCAACTTGCTGCGCTTCAGTATCATCAAGGTCCAGAATTCCACTCGGCGTAGTCGTCAGTGCTTTTACATTGATGATCTCACCAGTGACGTATTCTGTTGGATCTACCGTGACAAAATCATCTGCAAAGTACAAAATGCTCCCAGCCAGATGATTTTGAGGAACTGTATCTAACGCCCCACGTTTTACCGTGAGTAAACCTGTCTCTTCATCATAGGATTGATAGACCATGATTTCGTTATTTACAGTAATTTGTGTACCTATGCTAACCATGTCGATATCACCAGCCTTTTTTACAATAAATGCATGATCCATTTTTGAAAGACTCTGATCTAGCTCAGCTGTTTCGCTATATACAATCGCACCTGCTCGCTCATAATCATTGCCAATATCTGTATACATCAGAGCATTTAATGAATTACTTTGTGGGCGCTGGGCAATCACCGCCGCATAGCCCGCATCGGGGTTATAAGCTAGCGCCTCGTCCACAGCTTTCTGCCCATTGAGTTGCACTGCTTCTAAATAGGACAACTCAAACGCCTTAAACAATGCAGGCAGTGGAGGTTTTGGTGTGGTGTCTACAGGCGTATCAATCACAATGCTTGAAGAAAGATTACTTGAATAAGGCACGACCTCTACAAAATCAATCGATACATCTGTACCGGTACCTAAATTGATTTTCATGATCCGAACTAAAATGGTACCGCTCCAACGTCTTGGCCATTCCAGTTTGAGTAGGTCATATCGATTCCACTTTCGTGCCTGATAAAACCCAGTTGTGAAAGTTCCTTGCCAAACTGGAGTAGATACTTGCTTCAGCTTCCACTGACTTACAATAGCTGCATTACGCTGATGCATGAAATAAGGAAACTTCACGTCATCAGAATTTTCATGACCATTTAAGTTCCGAATTGCAGCATTCTCGGCAATTGAAAATGAAGAGTTTTTAATCGCACTTTGATTGTAATAACTCACGTTCAACTTATTAATCAGTTCATCTGTAGATGTTGCTCCATCCAACTGCATACTCTTAATTTTGTTGACATGTAGTGTTTGAACTTCATTCTCTGCAAACCAATCATCACGAAATAGAACCATCTCATATAAACCAGTTTGACGGTTCATTCGCACACCCGCTTCGATATGGCCACAAAGTTCATTGATGGCTTCAAGACATGACTTCTCTGTTACAGACCAAGATATCCCCAATTTTTCTTGATGAAGTAAATCCGCGGCTTTCTTGAAATTCGCATCATTTACATCTGATTCAGGCTTATTCATTGCCGTATCATCGGTCAAAATTTCACGTATTTTATGTATAGGATTAAGATCACGGCTAACGGCACTTGATGCGCTAAAACGCATGTATTGGTGGTAGCCGCGCGTTGCTCCCTTAGCCATCACATTGTCAACTGGATCGCAAATACAGGTTACTGTTGCGCCATTCTTGACTTGAATTTTTATTACCGCAGATCGTTCAGCATCATCGTAGTTTTGTTGAGAAATGCCATGGTTAAAATAATATGTAGCAGGTGGTTCACTAATTTGAATCATATAGCGGTTGTAACCACTCGCAGCCCCATAAACTCCCCCTTTTTTAATCCAGGTATATCTCCCAACCTGCTCCCCACCCACAACGTCACGTGATTCAGTCGATGCAGTAATCGCAAGAGTAATATCAAAGATCTTATTTGCAGGAATATTGTCTGATTGAATAATGAAACTTGTGGTACCAAAATCCCCCACTGGAATCGCACTCATCCCGTCAGCACCATCTTTTCCTGTCATTTCCCAACTGAGTTGATCAAAGTCATACTCAGGCGCATCGGCTTCAGGCGGAGGAAGGATTTCTGCCCTTTCGTCATACCACTGCGGTCTACCATCATTGCGAACATGGATACGCTGTGGCCAAAGTAACATTTCTTTCATGTAGCCTGAGTTACCATGATAAAACGAGCCGTTGTAGTGCTTAGGCGAACCTTGTGTAAATTGGCCTATCCCTCCGCTTGTTGCCGGCTTTTTTCCAAGACCACGGAACAACAAATAAGACTGAAAGGGATAACCTGACACCTTTGCAAAGTCAGCGCTATAAGTGGTGTTAGGTAATTGATCTGCAGTACCCGTATGAATATCAATAAACCCTGCAACACCGCCCTCTTTATCCCCGTATAAGTTTGGGCTTTCGACACGCAGAAAGCTTTCATCATTATCGGGTTTAAAAATCCAACCACGGTTATCAAAGTTAATCCCAATCAATTTTTCAATGGGATTACCAATAAATGTCGTAAGTTTGGCGAAGTATCTTTGACCAATTGTTTGCTTACTGCTTCCGCCCATTTTTTACATACTCCACAACTTGCTGCGCCATGGCATCATGTGCTTGTTCAACAATTTCGATATCGATGCCATTTTCAAGAAAGGTTGACCAGTCCCAACCTTGAGATAAAAAAAATGCCCGCGATCCGCGAGCACACATTCCTGCTTTACGTATATCGGACATGTAAATTCTCACTTGCCACCTTTCTGTTTGATATCCGTTGTTGCGTGTCCCCAAATATGGGTGATGTTTCCATACATATGTGGACTGCCTGCAACATCTGAAAAGGACACACCTTCATCTGCAATCGTTCCATCAAGCTGATTGGCGGTTTGCTGGTTTTTCTTTTGGGCTTTGCGCATGGCGTAATAGCTGTAAGCGGCTGTGACGACCATCAGCGCAAGCATGGCGTAAATCACCCAGGGTGCAATTACCATTCGATACCTCGCTTATTTAATCAATTGGGTAAAAATTGGGTTGCTGTTCGGGATGAATTGATGCCCAGCATAACGCGCCCAATTGTTAAACTTTTCATCACACATTTTTTTAGATTGGTCGCACCCAGGCACAACAGAAAAAACATCACCCACAGCTAAACCCACATGTTGACGATACAGCGTAAAGCTATTCGCGCTGCTGGTCGTGATTAAGGTATGTACTCCACCTTTCAGCATCAAACCCAAATTCAGCCATTGATCCGGGTAAGTCTTAGTTTCCATGATCGGGTCTCCATTTTCAAAAGTGGGGTTGCCCTGTTCATCTAAAACAGGATTTCCTTCTTCATCCAATACTGGGACCTGCTCAAACATTGGATTGCCATGTTCATCCAAAACCTGAGTAGGCACCACATCGAAAGAAATCTTTAAGCCATCGACCGCAGTCACTGCAACCTCAAATGACCAGTCTTCAAACTTTAGCCCGCACCAGCGGTCATAGATTGAGTTTGGGCAAGAATACTGAAACTTGCGTGTCAAAATATTGCGGTTTAAATACGATTCTCCGGTTTCACATACCAAGGTCACAGTATCCGCATCTTCATCATATTTTGGCTGCGTCACACGGCCTTTATGCAGGACCAGTGTTTCACCCTGGTAAAGTTCAAGTATGGTAATGGTCACACCACCATAGAAGATCTTGCCTGCAAAGATGGCGGCCAAATCTTCACCCTCAGCATTGAATAAATGCATCTGCGGAAAAGTCACTTCGGTATCGCATTTATCAATACTTTCATCTTCAATGGCAGTACGTTTTAAGCCGTGAACTGGTAAATATTCAATACTGTTATGAACCACAGCTTTACGTGCACTGGTAAAGTTCCAAACCATATCCCCATGCATGAGTTGAAATAACTCGGCTCTGTTTCTCATGATGATAGTTCCACAATAGGCACTGTCACTTGTGTAATCTGTGCGCCTAAAAACTGAAATTCGATTTGATCTGCATCAAAACGGTGTAAACCCAAATAGCAAATGGTTTGGATGTCGTTTCTGTGTGCATTGATTGCAGGTGACACCGTTAAAGAACCGCCCGTTTTGGCTGTAATCTCATGCGCGGTCCACGTTCCATTTTTACGCTTTACCGCAATATGTTTACGGTCTGCTTCAAGTAAGTACTTGGTATTGGTACTCAGTGACGTGGTGATATTTGCCGTGTTTAAGATATTGAGATGCTTCTCATACAAAGGCATCCAAAAGGCTTGATAACGCCCCATGCGTCGAAATAAGAATCTGCGGTATTCACTATATTGATCCCAACCCTTCAGCACCGACTTAAACGGTTTTAAATAGCGTGGTTTCTTCCAATGGGTGAATTGTTGAAAACCTCCCACATCAGCATCCACAATGTTTTGGTGCTGCGTTAATGTCATTTCTAACGAATCGCCATCCAAAAGCAACGGTTGGAAGTAAATATCATCACCTTGATACTGCTCTGGTGCATCACCACTATGCTCAGGTGAATCCTCGGCCAGTACGCGGAACACCATGGATGAATTTGACCAAAAACCGCCCGTGCTGATTGATGCATCACCATCGATGATGCAGATCCGCAGCGGCATGATTGAAGCATTTGATACCGTTATATTTTCAGCTAATCGAAACCCGTCCTGATATTCAGTTTCTAAGGCTTGAAGAATCTCATCCGTTTCAGGATCTCGAATTTCTTCCTGAGTAATGATGTATCGGCCGACTGCAGTAATATCAACAACCTGAAAGCCCACTGTTGATTCAATTAAAGCAAAGCCGACTCTGAGGTCGGCGGAATGTGCTTTCGTGTCCATGATAATAAAATCACTGTCCACCATATCTGGAATCAATTGCCTGAACTGGGGCAATGGAATACCCCATAGATTACGCAAGTTGGCATACAGCATATGGAAGATGTCGCCCATCGCTTTCTGCATATTCGCGTAATTGAAACTGAGGACTTGTCTTGGTGCATCGCGCTGGATGTAGCGGTCTTCACTACTGTCATAAGCCTCATGAACTTCAGTTTTGAATTCCAATCGCTCAGTTGAATTTAATAGAGGGCAATTTGTTAATACATGCACCTCACCATATTGGGTTTGTATTTTCATTTTGTCCTCATAAAAAAGCCTCAGGTTAAACACCTAAGGCTGCTTTATTACGTTTAAAGAATTTTACAAATGCTTTTGTACCATCAGAACTAAACAAATAATCCCCTAGGCTTTCACGCTCATCCACAATCACAAAGTTTGGATTTAGATTGACGTTTGGTGAATTACCACTACTCACCTTTGCACTCGCCTGAGCCTGCTTCTCAGCTTGCACATCAGAATTTCGATTAATTGCTTCCAGGGTTCCCATACCGACGCGATATGTGTCTTGTGGGGTGACAAGCCCGCCATAAGCTCGCTGTAATGGTAGCTCACCAGTACGGTTCATGTACTCCATATTTTCAATACCAATCTTTTTAACAGAAGATGCTTTGGTAACAAACTCGTAGTCAGAAAGCTTAGCATTGATGGAATCACTCGTACTGGTTCCCGCCCCACGTACATGACCATCGCCTGTAAACAGACCACCAGTCGCATAGCCTTGCGGTTCCTTCAAGCCACTTAGCATTGATACGATCATTGCTCCCTGACCAATAGCACCAGCAATCATTGGAATGTTTTGAGGGAAACCAATTTCTGAGGCTTTAGCAATATTTGTCACCAAAGATACAGCCGCTTGCGAAGCTGCAAATCCACGAGATATCGCATACATAACGCGATAACCTTTCGACTGCTCACCCCCCATCGACTTAAACATATCAGCCATTGAGCCTGTAATACTCTCACCATAAGAAAGCTGAAGCTGCATCGCTGAAACTTGGTAAGAATCTTCAATTGCACTCATTCTGTCGACATGAGCCTGATACGCCTGCTCCTTTAATGCATAGTTTTCACCAGCCATCGCCAACTCAGCATCAAACAGTGCTTGTGACGCATCTAGTCGATCAAATCTTTCTTTCTCAAGATTAAATTGATCTGTAGTGCCTGTCAGTTCAGCATTAATGCTTCCCCATTGCTGAACTGCAGTATTTAGGTTGGTCTGTTTTTCTTCAGCTTGTAATGCATTGGCAATTGCTAACTGACGATTACGTTCATCCAGATCTTGAACACTACGAGTTATGCGAATACGCTCGAGTTCCCAATACTTTTCAGATTCTGCATTTGCATGCATTAGTCCCTGTTGCATCTGGAAAATACGCTGCTCTTTGGCAAGTTGGATTAAGCCAAGTTCGTGAGCACTCTCCTTTTCAGTGGAGTCCTTTTTTAACTTGCGTTCATTGGCCAGTAGTCCTTTTGTGGAGTCAATACGAAGTTTTTTGATATTTGTCTGAGCGCTAAGTTTTTCGGATTCAGACAGGTTGTACTCGTTGAGTTCGAAATCAAGTTCTGCTGCATAAAGTTTTTTTCTTGCTTCAGAAATTTCTGTTGCATCAGCAATCATCTTTGTTTTTGAACCTGACTTTAATGATGAATTATTGATTTTCTCAATTTCATTTTTTAAGTCGGTTTCAATTCGGGTGAACTCGCTGGTGTAGTCATAGATCAGACTCTTGGCATCCTCCAATGCCTGCCTCGTGTCGCGCTCAAGCTCTTTTGCTTCCTTCTTCTGCTGCGTTAGCGCTGCCTTTGATGCTTTTGTTAACGCACTCGCTGAAGCTTGAGCTGCTTTCTGGCGAGCATCACGCTGCTTATCAACAGCATCCAGCTGATCAAGCATTTTCTTTTGCTCAATAGTTACACCCTTAAAGCCTTTCTTTGCGTTCTCGTTGTAAACCTCAGTCCAGCGCGAAGCAGACTGCGCTGACTTACCTTGCTTCTCAAACGCATTTTGAAGTTTTGCTGAAAACACATCAGCGCTTAATTTGGTGTTTATTTCAGTCAAAGCGGAAGCCAGATTGCGAACGCCCGCTGCTGCACTGTTCCCAGCATTCGCAGTACCATTTAACTCTCCCGACAATTGCGCAATGAATTCCTTTTGAGTTTTTGAAGCAGCGCCAGCTTCAAATACAGCCTTTGCAAAATTTGCTGTCTTATCTTTTGCATCTTGTGAAACCTTGCTTGAGTTTTGAACAGCGGTGTTAAATGCGTTCAAATCACCAGTTTTTTTGTATTCAGCAAATAATTTTGACAACTCAACCTGAGATTCGGTTACAACCTCACCCAAACTGCTCATATTGCTGGCATACACCATTAGTTCAGCTGATGCCTTTCGGTATGCTTCATTAAGATCATCTAGTTTTTGACGCTCCGCAGCCATCTGCGCGTCACGCTGAATACCATTTAGTTCACGATACTTGACAATTGCGTCACCAACAGCCTCATTGTTATCACGTAAAGACTTAGTAGACTTTTCTGAATTATCGCTTAGAAGCATATAGCCCGCAGCCAAGGCTGTTACACCAATTGTAATCGCACCAATCGGGCCACCTACTAGAGCTAATGCTCTCGCCCCAGCTGTGCGTGTTGCAGCAAGATTTGCTTCTGCTGTTACTTGTGTTGCTACAGCAGCTGCAGATTGTTTGAGAGCAATATTGTGCGCGACTTCTGCTTGAGTTAATCGCATTGTAGCTGCTGCGCGCGCATCACGTGTAGTCGCAGAATTAAGTTCAGCTCGAGCAAGGTTAATCTCAGTAAGTGTTTGTGCAGCGGTCTGACGGCTGCGCTGAACTTCAACTGCGAGCAATTTAAGCTGACTGGCAACTTCTGTTTCTAGAGCCACTTTTTTTGCGGTTGATGCGGCAATACTTCCGCGTATAGCCACTGTCTGTTCAGCTATCCGTTTTGTGAGATATGCAACACCGCCCAACATCGCAACATTTGCCACTAACTCTAGATTTTTAGCCAACTCACCTAAAGCGCCAGCCATAATACCTGTAGCACTGGTTGATTCGTTTGCCTTACCTAGGTATACAGTCACGGCGTTGGACAAGGTTGTAAAACCATCAGCTAGACTGTTTTCCATGTTATTGGCCAGCTTTTCATTTTGCTCACGAGTAGCAATCAAAGTCTGGATCAAGTCTTCTAGAGAGGCTTTACCTTCCGCACCTAATTTTCGAATCTCAGCTTCAGTCTTACCTGTGGTTTTAGCCATATCCGCAATAACATTGTCTGCACCAGTAACAATAGAAATCCATGCATCAGCATCAATTTTTCCTTTAGCCATAGATTTGGATAAAGAATCCATTGCTGACTGCGCTTGATCTGTACGTGTTGCATTATGTGTAAAGCTGAATGAAAGAGAATCAACCAAATCCAAAGTTTGTGTAGTGGTTTTCCCTAAAGATCTCATTCCACCAGACAAACTTAAATATACTTCTTGAGCTTCACTCAATGCGCGATAAGTTGTATTAGCAGTCGCTAGCACGCGGTTTTGCACCAAGTCATATTCTTCTGCGCTTGTAGTAGCGTTACGGATACGGGCTGCCATTTGTGTATAGCCATCCGCCATAGCAATCGCTTTGTTAATTGTCAGCAACCCACCCATGAAGCCAACAAGTGTTTTAATTGAGCCCGACATTTCGGTCATCTGTGCATCAGCTTTGTCACCTTTCACAGTTAGGTTTTCCAATTCATTTGCTACAGCACGCGTATTTCTTTCAGCATTATGTGAATCAATTTCAATTACTAAACGACTTGTTTGCGTGGTCATTTCACTTTCCTGCTGGCAATAAAAAACCGCCTTTTAGGCGGTTTTGTAAAAACATTGGTTAATCTTGGGCACTTAAATTGCCACTCAGACATTTTTTTAAAACTGTTAATGCATAATCATCTGGTTTTAATTGCACCTTGTGGCTATACACATCATTAATCACGTATAAGTACAAGTTTGATTCAGGTAATTCTCTTACTAAACCAACAGCCATTTCTTTTGATAATTTATTCTTATGTGTAACTATTGAATCTGCATAGTTGGCAAGTGCACCACAAGACGTTTTTTGATTATCGGTGAGCTTACTTTCAACTTCACAATGTGATAACCAACCATACTTGAACTCGTCAGAATTATCATTATCTTGGAATACGGGCTGATTATTGTCTAAATAAAACCTTTTAAACCCTGAATACCCGCCAAACCCATTTTTTGCATTTACTTCACCGCAAACACCTTTAATGTTTTGAAATTTAGCTGAATCTGGGTCCTTTAATGAAGCGAGGGCTATATCTTTGGTTTTACTCTCCACATCTTGACACCCAGCCAAACTAAACATAATGCTAAGCATTGCAATCTTCTTCACACCCCGCTCCAAATTTTTAATTTAGAACAAGATACTAATTTCCCGCACAAAAAGAAACCGCCACTTTGGGCGGTCATTCTTTAGAAGTTATAGCGTAAACCAGCTTTATAAGTTACACCGTCAAGATCATCAAATTACCGATCAGAACTTTTATTTAGTTGTTCAAGTGGTGGCGCAGTTAAAATCAAAGGCTTCTCTTCGCTCAAAGCAGGAGAAATTACATTATTCCCACCTGGCTTTTTACCCAATAATTCATCTACTAATTCATTTACCTTGGTTTCAGTGCTGCGCCATTTATTGAGAGCTAACCCACCATTTCCTTTTAACTTAAATGAAGACTCAGAAACTTGTCGCCCATTTTGAATAAGGTTAAATTGAGCTGATACCATATACGGCACAATATCCCATGAACGTAAAGCAGTATAATTTAACATTGTCTGACATGAGCTAAGATTCGCACTTTCCTTATAAGTTTTAGCCTTAATGTTATGTCTAGAAAAACTTCTCTCAATAACTCCATCAAAATCTTTAATAATCACCTTTGGATTATGAATAATACATACTTCGCGTATTGAACTTGGATTAAACCCAGATGTATTGTTCACTTGAATTGATGTACAGCCAGTCAACACTAAAGCAAGTATGCTTAAACTTATTATCTTTTCCATTCTATTTCCTTAAATTATGGAGATAAAATACTCATTAACTTAAAGAAAGTCTACTTAGTTATTAGAAAAGCACCCGAAGGTGCTTTGATTAGCCAGCTGATGGCTTCTTGCTCGGATTTGGATTTTCCGTAGTCAAAGCTTCGGGCTTAAAGTCTGCCTTTTTATTCTCACTATCAACAAACCATGCGCAAGACCATTCTGACCCCATGCCAGCCTTGCCATTAATTGTCATCGCAGGTCCGCCAGACTTAAGATACACAACATCACCAACTTTCAAATCACTCATTTTATCCCTCATTACTTTAATTATGAGTATCTTTTATACCTCAAACAGCTGTTTTTTCAACCATTAAAAAACCACCCGAGGGTGGTTTCTTTTATCTTGCTTCACATTCTCTATGCTTCCATGAATGATTCCGAGAGTATGAAAAATTCATATTATTGGTTTCAAAGATGCGCTCTTGATGATTGAGCTTTTCGATCATCTCTATAAGGGCACCGCCTCCGTGGGCTTGCTCTTTGTATAGGGCTCTCAATACTAGTTCAGCTGGCTTCCCAATTACAACCCGATCACTTTCCCAATTGCGGACTGTTGACTCGTTTACACTTAAGATGCCTGCCAAATTTTTCTGCGAAAGATTCAACTCTTTGCGCAAGAAGCGAATCTCTTCACCATTAAGTTCTGGTTTTTCATTAATCAAATATAGGCCGATTGTTTTATGAAGCTCGTTCACTGATGCAATGGATACCAGATCACCATATTCTTCATCAGTTTCGATTTCAAAACCATCAACAAGCCAAACATTGCTTAAACCACACTCTTCATAGTGATACATAACTGTGCCTATTCTTTAAATGTAGTAACAACAATGGAAAAGTCCCCACTTTCGCAAACCTTAATCACAACTACAGTTGTGACAAACTCGCCAGCCGTACGAACCGACACATTCAGTTGGTAATCTCCGCGAGTGGTTGTGAATGGACCCTCCGTAATATCTCCGTGCTCAAAACAGCATATAATCTGTTTAAGTGAGATACCGCGCTCCTTCATTCTCTCCCTAACATGTGTTGTTAGTTTGATCTTTCTAGTGTCCTTAGCAATCTCTCTAAGCTTACGCTTAGCCTCAATTTCGGTTAAACACATATACAGACACTTTTATTTATTAGGTTGAATGATTCACGCAGAACCGCTAATAATTAGCGGTATGTGTAAAATATAACGCACTAATGACATCACTGTCAATAACGAGTTATCACTCATTGTCAAGCCTTACACCCTTTCTTGTGCGTTAATTATTGTCGCACAACATAATCCGCTCTCGCTCTTTGAGCTATTTAATTGGGCTTGATAGCTTCCTCACCCCATCCAAAAACAAATTATCCAACGCAAATATAC
The DNA here is from genome assembly GCF_050285345.1 of Acinetobacter sp. Lineage (GTDB taxonomy): Bacteria > Pseudomonadota > Gammaproteobacteria > Pseudomonadales > Moraxellaceae > Acinetobacter. The sequence continues at coordinate 13,259 of NZ_JBLZXR010000092.1, read as the reverse complement.
ACTCAACAAAAATGTGCAGCTCACACGGCGCTTCATACAACTCAAGATAAGCATTGATATGGCTACCATCTAGCGGCATAGCTACAGGATGGTAAGAACGGCCACGGGCAATCACATTAAATGCTGTCAAGATTGCATGAGCTATATAACTAAACTCAGGTGCATCATCTAGCTTACGCCCAAGCTTGTCCCGCAGCTTCTTTTGAAAGTCAGTTAATCCACCGTCTCCTGTCTGCCATCGGTAGAGCTCTGTGACTTTCCCAGTGTATCTGCTTTATTTTGGTCAGCATCTAACTGGATCTTCTCAGCATGAGCTTTCACGAAAACCCATACAGCCACACCAATATCGCCCATATCGAATAGCTTGGTAGCATTCTCTGGGGTATAGGGCTGTTCAACCTCTTTCCCGTTTTCAGAGAAAACCACTCCCTTCCAATCTTCAATCAAATGACATGCTGCTGCCTCGAGTAAAAGTTCGTGATAGAGCTTATCTTCAGCACCTGCAGTTGAAACAACATACCCTTTTGATGCGACTTGATTTTGTGCACGTTCAAGAGCTACCCGGTAAGGTTTATATGCTTCACCACGAATTTTAAATTCCGCCAGCACATTACCCTCAACATCCTTATATTCTTTCCATAGTGAGACATTTTTACTCTTTTGAATTTCTGCTTTTAAAGCCATTTTCTTATCCTATAAATAAAGCCCCTTTCAGGGCCACTGTTATGCAGTTGTGCGTGTAATTGTCGGTGCTTCTTTTACCTGACGAAATTCCATAGCTAGCGTATGGTCATCATTTTTATTGGTATCGGACAGGCCATCATTATCCAATTCCAACTTGGTGAAATTGAACCCATAAGCATTACCTATAGAATCTTCCAAACCAATTTCAGCAGTCATGTTTTGGCGCGACTCAACATAAGGAATCCACGCTTTTGAAGTTGTGGTTAAGGCCAGTGTCACATTTAGTGTGATACTCACATTACCTTCGGTATAGCGGTTTGGGATCAGGCTACCATTGCCCAAACATGGTTTAGCAGTCAGGTTGTTATTAATCGTGATTGTGAATGATTCAGCACATGCTGTACCAACAGTACTTACACCACTGATCTTGAATTCGTTCACATTTATAGATGACATGAATGGTGTGGTGGTTGCTGGCAATGGCGAAGTAACAGGACTAGCAACAGGGTTGCTATAGCCTGTTGCATTGATTGAAGCGCTACCTGTAATTTTGCCTTCGGTATCACCCTGAATGGTCAGTTCACCAATTCGACAACCTGAGAACACTTGAATAAAACCAACTTTCTTGTCGTGCTTCACAATCGTATAGGTTGGTAAGGTATCGCCACCAATTTCAAGGGTTGATACTGATGGTGTGCCTGAATCAACAAACATGTTACCTGCCACACCTTCAAAGAACATGTCTTGACTGAGTGCAGATAACTCGTACTCAATATTGCCAACCGCTTCTGCAGAAGTAGCAACTGAGCCTTGCTCAAAGCGAGAGTCTACAATCTCATCAGATTGGGTCAAAGACACTGTCTTCTTTAATGAATCAGAGTTACGGCGCAACGTGTGCCATTCAGGCACTGCAGGCAACGTATTGGGTGTTTCTTCTTTCGCAATGTGGATCACCACATCAGTGCCTTTTGACATAGCTGTCTCCTGAGTTTAGGCAATAAAAAACCGCCCTAGAAGGACGGCAAAATAAGAATTTGGGTTTAGTTCACGATATATGACACATTCACGTTGTACTGGTAGTAACTCATACTAGACGGGTCACCAATCGCACTCGAATGACCTACATCAATGATATTGGCTTCACGTAGTTCTAGTTGGTCAGTTTTATAGAACTCCATGTGTTCAGCCCACTTATCCGCTAATTGAGACAATGCATCAGTGCCTGTATTTAACGGTGCAAATAACTGAATAAAAATAATACCTGTAGTCCGAGTACAAGGCTTGTCGCTCATCCCAGTAATAAACTTTCCTGCATTACTTACTGTTATTTTGGACCATATTTCTTTTTCAGGTGGCTCAAACGGCTTGCCTTCGTGTAAAGGATTATTTGCCAGTTGAATATGCCCTTTAAGCATCCCAGTAAAAGAACCAACACGCGCAAGTATGGCTCGTAAAGCTTGAGTATTTGTCATCATTTGTATTTCTCGCACACATACTGAAATGTTAAAGCATAGACACCATGTGGTGCTTGCATACTATGCCCATTTTCTAACTTATCCCCGTATGGACTATTCGATTGAACATAGACCAAACCGCCAATCTTAGCCGTAGCTGCAACCTTTAAACCTTCTGCGATTGTGTTAGCACCTGATGCATCAATGCTTTTTTCATAAGTGTTATCTGGTGAATCAAGCGTGACTTTATGGGATGCTCTGTATTCACCATCCATTACAGGAGATCGAGTGATTACCTGCTGAAGTGTTTCACCTACAATCTTTTTGAGATGGTCGTCTGCATTCTTCACCACTTCAAGCGCAAAATTAGTCGGTTTGTTTTTCCAGGCCATAGCTATTCTCGATATTCAACAGTCACATCACCAAATAGAATTTCATGCGCCAGTTCACCACTAATCATAACTGGACGACATTCAATATCGGTCTTGATTCGAATTAAGAAACCTTTTTCCAAATCCACATAAAAGGCATCTCGAATCTGTTCACCATTCAAAAACACCGATTTAATGTTGGTAGCGCGAACATCAACATGAAATGCCTGATTAGAATCAACTGCGCGCTGAATTAGCTTTGAATCATCAATGTAAATCATAAATTTCACCCATTAAAAAACCCACCGAGGTGGGCTATTTTTAGTTTTGTATTTTAAGGTTTGAGCTAAAAGCAAACAACTTACTCTTGTTTCCATAAACCCTACTAAAATTTGTCATCATTTGCTCCTGCATCCCTTCAAAATTTAATTCCATTCGGGAAGAAAATTCGCTGTTCGATTCATCTGTGTATTCAAAATTGTACTTTTGCGGATTAAATTGTTTTTCTTTAAATGAGCCCAATATATTTAGTTCAAATATTAAATTTCTAATTTCTTTGAAACAATTTAAGGCTAATTCAGTGAACTCTTTAGCTTTAATATCTCTACTTTGAAGTTGCTCAGTTATTTGGATTGCTTTTTCAACTCGATCCATTAAGCCAAAATGCTTTGCTTCCCTAGATTCGATTGTGCTTTGGGTAAAAACCTCATCATCTTCAACTTCAAATCTATAATGCTGCCAAGTATCTAATATGTCGATATATGATGCGTAGATCTCAGAGCTTTCCTGTTCGAGAAGTTTTTCTATATGCTGCTCTCTCCAATCACTAAAAAGTACAAAGGCCGCCACAGGAGCAAGAAAAGCGGCTGTAAGGGTTAATGTATCTTTAAGTAAGTTATATGTTTTAGTTGGATCAAATTTAGGACCATCACTAATCAACCATGCGCCAATTAGAAAATACAGAATTGTTAAACCTAATGCCCACCAACAAACTAGTTTTATCTTTTCTTCTAAAGTTTTTTTCGCCATAAATCCCCCATTATCTCAGAGGGATATTACTAAACTTTCCGCAACTGGCAAACCCAAATACTACTGGTTGGATCTGCGCCAATATTCACCGCTTTGAAACGCCCTTTTGATGTGGTCCACACATCGCCAATCTGTGGTACTTGAGTCACTTCATTTTGCAACACTGTGGCCTTTGAATCTGTGACTTGGTAATCAGTAGGCTTAACCATATCTTTCAAATAAGAGCCAAACAAAACACCACGACCGCTGTACGCTTCAACGGTAACGGTTGGATAAGTCTGTGTTTCAAAATCAAAGTCACCCGACTGGATTTCTTTAGTGCAGGTGAAGCTATCAACTGCATCAGCCAGCTTCTTATCAAAGGCTTTTGCTACTTTGGATTGGATTTTGTTTTTGATCATCGCTTTCGCTTGCCTTATACATATCAAATAAGTCTTGAGCTATACGCTGTATTGAGTAAGCTTCAAATTCAATACTAGGTTCTTTTTCACCCATCAGATGTTTTGTGCGCTGCCAAATATGTACAGCTTCATGCAGCAACAGGCCATGAATAGTGATCAGTGATTTATCTTGAGTTTCCCCAAGTTGAACAATGCAATGTTTTCCACCATCGTAATAATCTACCTGCGCAGAACATCCCATTGAAAGAAATTCATCTGAGTCATCCATATCATCAAACAGAAGATCCATATGCAATTGATTGCGAGCAAGTGTGTACTTCGAATGCTCAAAAGGTGTGATATACCACTCAGGAACATAGTCTGTATTAATCATGCCCGAAACACCTCAAACGTAAAACCTTTAGACTTCAAGCCAAGTGAGCCAATAAAGGCCCTCGCAATCTGCTCGAACTCAGTTACTTCAACGCTACCCTCGGCAAAGCTTTCAGTCACTTGTACCGTATCAGCCTTTACGCTTTCACTTGTGGTTTGGCGTGCAATACCTGAATAAATCACGCCAGCCTGAATACCCTTAATAATCTCGCAGGCAGCGTCTCTTAACAGTGGGTCAATCGGATCGGGAACAAAACCAACTTCATTCTTCATCCATGTGTTTGCTAGTTTAATCAAACGAGCTTTATCACTATCATCGGCAAAGTCTGCCCCAAGGATAGATTCAGCTTCTTCAACAGTAATAAAACTCATAGCATTATTCCTTTGGAATTAAGAGAGCCAGCAAATCATCCTTTTTGGCATCAGATGAGAATTCAATTCCTTTCAATTTCAGAACATCTTTTAGCTCATCCACTTTAAGTTTTGAATAATCCACTGATTGAAGTTCAGCGATACGGGCTTGCATTGCGCCAACATCGTTTTTGAAAGAAATCAGCTCACCTTGTGCTGTGGCCAACTGCTCTTTTGTGTTGGTTAAATCAAGCGCGACCGCATCAAATTGCTCTACTGTAACCAAGCCAGTCAAATCAGCAGGTTCAACCTGAATCAGCCCAGCCTTTAACGTTTCCAGTTGATGTTTCAGGTCATCATTTTCAGCAACAACTTTTTCACATTTAGCTTTTGTTTGATCAATAGTGGCTTGCAGTTCAGGCGTAATACCCACCTCCAAACTCACTACCACAGAATCAGTTGAAAGCTTTTCACCTTCATATAATTCATGTTGGCCATGTTTGAAATCGGATTCATTAATGACTCGAAAATCATCACCATCTTTAATTTTTACAGTTTTTACTTGTGTCATGTAGCTCTCCAAAAGAAAGAGCGCGTATAGCGCTCAATCTAAGTTTTATTAACCCAACAGCAAGGCAATATGATCTTGCTTAATTGCCTTTACGCCCCAAGCTAGACGCACATGGTAAACAACCTGCATGAACTGGCGATACACGGCGATTTCAAACGCTAGGCCAGTTAATGGATCAACCACTTGAATTACATCATCAGCAGAGTCACCACCTTCTGGTAGTGCTGGTGCACGAGTTGCTAATGCAATTGCTGAACGAGCAAATGCCACATTGGCTGTGTAAGCATTGCCTCGGGTAATGGCTGTGTTATCAGCAGCTGGGATTAATAAACCTGATTTATTCAGGGCAAGACTTGTACCTGCCAATCCACCTGACACATATTTGTTGCCATCGCCCGCAAAAGTAACAATATCACCAGCTAGAATTGTTCCTGCACCACCATCAACAGCAATGGTTGTAGATTTTGCGCCTACTGCACCGTTGACAAGATAGTCAGCACCAGTGCCATTCACATGCAAACCTGATGCATGTGAGTGACGAATCGCCATATTCATCACACGATCAGTCATACCGTTACGAAGCATGTCTGCTGAACCAGCTTCATTTACCTTAAATAAACCAGACTGCTTACCACGTAAATTACCAATTGCAGCATGACCAAGGACCAACTGAAGATCAGTACGAGGTGCACCATTTTCTTCAAGAATTCGCAATACGCCTGAAAAGTCAGATAAATCTGCCGCTGTACCAAATGGTGTGGTACCACCTGTACCAAATGCGCGTGAGGCATTTTTATAAGCTTCTACATGTACATCTGCTTCAATTTCATTCACCAATGTACGCATAGCCTGATAGAAGCGATCAGCCTGAATTGTGCTGAACGTGCCAGCATTAGAGAGGCCTTTAGTTTCTTCACCATTCCAGCGCACAGGAACGTGACGGGATTTAGTGATTTGTGCATCTACATGGTCTACGTTGGTATCACCAGTATTTAGAGCGTTTGCGCTAGGGATTGTGTCCTGTGCTGTAACTTCAGTGGTCACTGGCACGCGAACATTTTGCCCTACTGCTGCACGCTCAATACCCGAGTCACGCGAGACCGCAGGAATGTAACCTGTTAACTCACGTGAGACTTGATCTAGCGCTTCGTAGATATCAGGAATTAAACCTGTAAGAGTGTTAGCCATTCGCTATTATTTCCTTTTAAAAATTAATCAGTAACTTTGCCGCCTTCACGCATAAATGAAGACTGCTCGATAGGTTTTAGATTTGTAAATTGATCACGCGACATCGTCTTAGCCCCGCCCTGACCGCCATTACCTTGAAAACCACCACCTGAACCTTGGCCACCTTTTAGAATTGAATCTTTATGTGGGTATCCACCAACTAAAGACTCCAAAGCCTCGTCAAAGTCAGCGGCTTCACCAGGGCGAGAACGTGAATAGATTTTTTGACCATCCGTGCCGTATGCCACTACCTTGCCTTCTTCGATTTTGAAGCTTTTCCCAAATTGGGCTTGGACCATGTCCACAGGTACAGCAATGTTGTCTTGAATGTACTTAGAGCGAGCGAAGCCACCACCAATCAACTCACTATGTAATTGCTGTTGCACAGCATCACGCTCAGTAGTTAATTGCTGAATTTGAGGTTCGTAGGTCTTTTTAAGTGCATCGGTAATTTCAGCCTTAACCTTGTCTACCTCGCCTGCATCCACAAGCTTTTTAGCGTCCAAGTTCTGAACAATTCCAAGTGCCTCTTTCACCTTGACGGGATCAAGTCCCTCAAAGGCTTTAACTTGTGCTTCAAATTGTTCTTTGGCTTCACGATGGGTTTTCGCCTCACCATTCAAACGTGTGATTGTTGCCACTGTCTGCGGCGCATCAAAAGCTACTTCTTTACCATCATCATGAACATAAACAGGCTTACCATCCTGAACCACTACATGACCATTTTCGTCTAATTTCAATTTCATAAGTCATCCGACCCTTTTTAGTGAGCATCCGCTCGTTACGCTGTCCGCATCCGCTTTCAGCAGGTATAAAAAAAGCACCTCAATAGGTGCTTAATTTGAATTTGGTTATTTGGCTTTAAATTTGTTGTGATCTGCTGTACATGCAGCAAATGCTACAAACCATATCTTTAACCAATGATTTGCAGTATCACGCATTAAAATTGCATCTGCTCGACCATTATCAAATTTTGGCTTGATCTCATATTTCATTGAGAAGCAATTGAACTTGAGAACCTTGTGGTGATCCTTGAGATTGGTTTTTTCACGCATTTCTAGAATTTCACGCTCAAACAACCAAACTGTGCGCTTCAATCCTGTTTTCTTTGGCTCTTTCTTCAAAACCCTAACTCCTCAAAAGTTTTGGCATCTACCACCTTAAGCTCTGCCAGCGTATAACCCCGCTTATTCAGCGTATCTGCAAACTTATCAATGCTGTACTCACCTTTCTTATAAAGCTCGTACTTCGATTTACCCAACCAAGTGCGCTGAAAGAACTCATCCGACTGCTCGAAGAACTCTTTGAACGATGTATTTGCATCCAACTGCCCAATTAAGTGTTTGCGCTCATCCTTGGGAATGTCCTTAACCTTGCGTTCATCCATCACAAATGGTCTCAACCCTGCAATTTCACCATCTTTATTGCATGGTACGTAGGTTGTGCGGTTATTTGGATGCACAGGGAACCGTGGACGCGTCGGATCGTCAATTGGATAGACATCTCCATCAATTGAAGCGCAGTACTTGCACGTGCGTCCATCCAGAGTAGCTACCACTTTCACATGCTCGTACCCTAGAGCCTTGTATGTGTCGATGTAAGTCGCATTACTGATATGGCTTCGTGCAGTGCGCACCTGACGTTCAATTTCAGACTCAGTCTTACTTAGAATTCCATCCTTATAATCAAGTGATTTTTTACCCTTAATTCGCTGAATAATCTGCTGATTGGTTTGACCTTGCGAAATACCATCACGGATGACATATTCCACTTTCTTTCGCAGTGATGCAGCAATGTCAGAAAATAAGTAATCAACCAACTGACCGCCCGAATACGGCATTTTCTTAATGGTCTTATAAATTTTCTCACCAGATATAACTGCAGTGCTACCAGCAATCAGATTTGATGTATAAGAGGCCTCATAAACTGCGAGTGATACTGCAGACTTTTCAAACTCTGAACTTAGGTCCTGATCAATTGATTTGAACCACTCATTCAGAATAGCTTTAATTTCCTCAATGTTCCGACTAGCTTTAGCTCTACTCGAAAAATTAATACTCTGTAATGCTTTACGCTCAGAATCTGTCAAATCTTCAAGTAATTCACTTAATCTAAGTAATTGAACCTTGGAAAGCTTATTAAATTGAGCTGTCAGCTCGTTTACGCTTTGAGATGATGCACGATACAGATACGCTTGATGTTGGCTCAGCGCATCAATAAGGGCTTTCTGCGCTGATTTATCCATCTTTATTCCTCATCATTTGGTGGATTATTCATTCCACCATCATCCCGCTTTTCAATTTTCTTTACGATGTCCTCCCATTTATCTTCAGGGAATGTACCAGTCTGCTCATAGTGGTACCAAACATACATCGGCAGCTCACCAGCTAAACAAGCTTCGTAAATGAGTTTAGAGCGTGTGGCATCGTATTTAGGTTTATTAAAATCCTGAGCAATTGTGAAACTTAGCTCATCAACCTTTAAATCATGCTCTGGGATAACAAACTTTGCACACCAACGTAATGCTATGGTGAATGCTTCAGACACGTTGGCCACGACCAACGACAAAACAGAATGTTGCACCGAACTATCATTGTCTGCCTGTGTAGCAGTCTTATTGGCGGAACCAACCTCGATCAAGCGTGCACCCAGCTCTTTCATTTGGTTCCATTTGTCATTCATACGCTCATAGGCCAAACCATTCTTTTCAGCTTGGACCATCTTTGCATCTGTTGGGATCCCTGAGCGACTGCCGACCGAGGCACCTGACTCTTTCACCATGGCATACTGCTCTTGGGTAATGCTCGGAAAGCATAGTGTTGGTTGCCCAACAATGAATGCAGACTCTTCCACATCTGCAGTACTGGCATAGTATGAAAGCTCCATCGAAGCCAATTCATACAGTGGAGCTGTGCCAATCTCATCTGAATTGTCCACGGCGCCACAAAACGTGAAAGGGATGTAGTCCCATGGCTTACCATGGTAGTCAGTTGGAGTGAACTTCTCACCTTCTATCCACTGCCCTTTATCATCCTTTGAGTGAATCTGTATGGTATATACATGACCATTAGCAGTTTCTTCCAACAACAAAATACGGTACTGGTCATTTGACTCAACAGCAAAGCCGTTGCGTACTTTCACTGTTTCCAGAATCTTCACAAAGCTCAGCTTCTTTTGATTGCCGACAATGATGTAATCCCAATCAATAATTGATCCAGCTTTCAAAATATGAATCATCGGAAAAGCCCCTTTGCTCTTTTCCTCTTCCTTGTTCTTACTAGGTGCCACTGCGGGATAGTCAACGTAAACCCCACAGCGATAGTTTTTATTTACCAGTCGTGTCGCACGCTGTGCGCATTGCCAAATTGAGCGTCCAGCGCCATCTGCATTGCGTTCTAAATATTCAAGCGTACGTGGACGATTGAATACAGGTGTTTTCCCAAATGCCAATCCGATATGACTGGCAAGCGTTCGACTTGTTACACCCGGGAAGATTGCACGGAGCAGATATTCTTCATATCTCCCCTTACCATCTAAATCTTTAGGGGATTTGAAAAGTGTGGGTAGTGGCAAATATACTTCACGTTTTTCTTTAATTACTTCCTGACCACCACAAGCATCATCCAGCTTATTCCAAGTCTTAATGTGCTTATCATAGTCAGCATGTGTTGCTGTAATGCTCATATTAGAATCCAAACATTGGTAGGTCGATACGAGTGACCGGTTTTATAATCGGGAAGCGCTTAGCCAATAGATAACCACCCGCATCACCAACGTGGTCAAGTCCTGATTTTTTATCTGGCATACCAAAATCGTCATAAACCTGCTGCTCTAATGTTTCGGTCAACCGTGGGCATTTGTTGGTATTTACTAACAACGTACGCTCACCCTCACCATTCAAAATCAAAGCATTAACTGAATTAATTCGATCTTTAATCGCCGGGTTAGTTCCACTAACCTCCACCATAAATCCCTTATCTCGCAAAATCTGATGATCTGATTCGCTGCTATTTTTTGATGACTTAGCCTGACCTGCAGCATCTGGTATTACAGTCATGTCATGTAACGGGAATCGCTCATTAAGCAAGGTAGCCATCGTAGGTGTATCTCTTACCCCAACCATCTCGTCTAAAGCCAAAGGTCTGCCTTCACGGATGACATAGACCACAGCTGCCATCTTCAGGACGTTAAAGTCCATCCCGATGATCAAAGGTTCGCCTGGTTTAATTTCTTCATCGGTATGGTTTAGTTTTCGATCAAAATCTGGATATACCGCTCCACTGGTTAAGTTGACGAATTGCCCACGTAAATATGCTGAAATTAATTGTGGTGGATAGGATTCATATAGCGATGAAATATAATCATCTGGCAAATTGGCTTCATTATCATAAGTTGAAGCTTGAATCATTCCATACAGTGCACGCTTTGCAGGGGTTGAATTCGCCTCTTTTACGAACTGCTGATGCGTAAACTTAAATCCCTCTGGTGTAGTTGCAACATCAATGCCATTGATTAGACCAGGATGTTTCACACGCATACGAGCAATGATCTTTCGCCAAGCTTGTTGAGCTTTAACCGTAGGCATTACATCCAGTTCATCAATTAACGCATGGCCAATCTTAAAACCTACAATTGTTTGGGGCTTTTCCATGGATCGACAGATAATTGTGCTTCGATACTGACGACCGTAGTAAATATCGACTTCTTTATTTGATTCATAAATCTTGGTCTTCAAACCCCAGTCAAATGCCACTTCATCAATGGTCGGAAAAAAGATGTCACGGATCTGCGGATAGGTTGGCGCAAAGTAACCTAAGGGCACCTTAGGAAATTCCCAAGACTTGTCACAAAGACTTGAGCAGCCTACCCAAGTTTTTCCTGATCCAAAACCTGCAACAAACGCACGAAACTTATTCTCCAGCTGTAAGAAATTAGCCTGAGGTACATTCAGGGTCGGATTGATGTTCGGCATTTGATTTACTCGCATCTACGACCTGTATGGTCACTTTGACTGGAGTTGGATCGTCAGCCCCCTCACCATCCCCATTTTTGATTTTATCTATCTCAAGCTGCTTAAGCTGTGCATCTAGCAATTGAAGTTCATAGCCATGCATTTCATCCTTAATCTGCTTAATGATGTTCTGCTTCATTTTCTTATTCTTGTTCCAGTCCTCATACATCTTCTGGAGTTCATTTAGGCGTACTGCTTTATTCGCCAAAGGAATGTCGTAAATATTGGATTTAAAATCTTTTCTAGTTCGAGTGAAAAGATCCTTCAATTTCTTACTCATTCCCCTGCAGGTTGCTTTTGTTGGATCGTATGAAGCGACCTGCTGACGCTCAATTTCAATGCCAAATTCTTCCCTTACAGCATCCACTACTTGTTGAGGTGTTTCAAAGCAAGCAAGAGACTGAACTATAAAGATTTTTACAGGCTCTCTTAGTGTTGCCATAAACACCCCTTTGTAAGACTACGTAAGGGTAAATAGGCAAAAAAAAGAGCACTAAGGCTCAATTGATCACACAGTTCCCACAACACGCAGATACATTAAAATCAGATACAAACGGCGCATTCTTTGTGATTTCGGCTAATCGCTTAACACCCTCACTTGCACCCCAACGCTTGACCACACCGTAGAACTCTTCAACGTCATGACCTGCTAAGTAATGCTTAGGTAAGCCTGTATTGTCGCTGTACATGATTTCGTCGTCTTGGTCACGCTCTACGCCAATGTGGTAAAGCTCATGCTCGATCAAGGCACAGAAGTCATGATCTGAAGCTTGCTCACAGAATGAGGCATCTATAGTGATTAGATAAACAGGTACACAACCAAACCAATCCCGCATCTGCTGTTCTTGCCGGGCTTTCTTCCATCCACCTTGGTTAAATATTACTTTTTCACATTGCCCTAGTACCATGCGCTTTTTTGACTGGCATGCAGATGATGCCCAAGCAAAGGCTAAAAAGGTTTCATCATCGTGCAGTAGCTCTGAGATATGGTCATGATCTGGATTATGGAGCTGGCCACCAATGGTCAAATAGTTTTTAATCACCCATTCTTTTAAGTCCACGGCGGGCGCAAGGCGAATTGCTTCTTCTTCCTCAGCCTGATCAATGAGATCTGTCGGTGGGAATGGTCTGATTTGTTCCATCTTCTATTCTCTCTAACTGCGACTTAATCCAACGAATCACACTACCCGACTCAATTGCATGTGGCTCAAAACGTTGAATCTTGTAACCCATATCTTCAGCCAAATCATATTTATTAAATGCATTCGCTATCTTTCTTCCACCACGCCCGACAGCCCAAGGACTACCCGCTATTTCAATCAGAAGTCGTAACTTCACAATATAAAAATCAAATCGCCAGTTTTTAGTGGATTCAAATTGAAATTTGCGCTCAGAGCCAATCAGGTGTTCTTCTAATTCTTGGAATAGGGCTTCTTCAGCTTCTAGGTATTTTTCTTTTGCCTTTGGTAAAGGTTTAGAGCGTGGTTTGGTTTTAGGTGGGCGCTTTTTGGTTTTCCAGAAGTAGTCGTCTGCGTTCATATTTTGCGCCCATTAAAAAACCACCCGAAGGTGGTTTAGTTTAAAACAACATCGACATCTGCCCAAACTCATAAATAATTAATGTAAGGACAAGAGCCGAAACCGAGATTACAAGCACATCTTGTGAAATCATACTTATCTCCCTTTATTGTTCTTTTTTTATACTCTCACGACTAGAAATATTTTCAACACTAAAAGAATACATTTCTCACAATTTACAGTGATAGATATGTAAGAAATTATACATGA
>NZ_JBLZXR010000091.1:0-13464 GCF_050285345.1 Acinetobacter sp. | reverse complement strand
CGAACTAAGTTTAGAGTTAAAGATATTGATAAATTATTTAAAGATTACTGTAATGATTTATTTAGTATTTAGCTATATATAAAACCTTAAATAGCCAAGGCGTTGGACTGAGCAAAGTTGAAACTCAACATCTAGAAGCCATGGTCAGCCTCTATCAAAAAGCCCTTAGCGTAGACCCTCTGCTTGGCCTTCCGCTGATTGCGTATTATCCAGCGGAGCGTTTTGTTAATGATGTCAGTATTTTAAATAAGAACAACCCCGCAATCTTTCAGCCTTTACATGCTTATGAAATTTCGGCAATTCCATTTACCACTTTTATTCGTTTTTTTGAGTGGTTCCGTGAAATTTCCGACATTGAAAATGCACAAAGTGCTCAGATCATCCAAAATTTACTCCATCCCCAAGCCAGATCAGATTCATCCCACAGTACTGACGCGGATTTTAATCTCTTTGGACATAAACTCGCTCAAGCACAGGCCGATCTGCATGCGCCCTCCTTACGCGCTTTACGCCAGGCCATCGCCATTATCTTGCCGGATATCAGCGATATCTACCTGCAATATCATCCGAAACTGCAACTGATGGTTTGCTATCAAGGCAAAGACATGCTGTTCCAGCAATTGTCGAATAGTGTGCGAAATCTGGTGGCTTTGATTGGTGATGTTGTGCGCCGAATCTGCTTACTCAATCCGAATAGCCTGTACCCATGCCAAGAAGGCGATGGTATTTTATTGATTGATGCGATTGACCATCAATTGGATCAGAACATGGCGCAAGTGATTTTACCGCGACTGAATCAAGCCTTTCCACGACTACAAATTATTGCTACGGGTAATCGGCCTGAACTGCTTGAACAGGCCTCACGTTTTCAATGCTTGCGCTTGGTGAATAAAAAACTATTCACGATTGAAATAGAAAAAATGCAGGAAACCTATGCGCAGATCTATCAACAACTGCTACTCGATGCGAATGAAAATGCTGAAAGCAAAACTGTTACAGCAGAATTAAAAGAACCTGAGCAGCACCAAGATCAGGTGCAAAATATACTGCATCTGATTCACAGTCAGCTCAATGAACAACAACAGCAAGAACTGCTGCAAGCCTTAACTCCACCGGGTGACCAAAATACAACACAAGCTCTGTGATCAATCACCAATCATCAGTTTAATCCGTCATCTTGGCTATAGCTGTTGTAAATTTAAACTATAGGCCCTAACGATACCCCCATCAGGGTTTCAGCAGGCGTATAATATTTGACGTGCTTCATAAAAAAGATTGATGTTGTTTTACGCATGTAATATGATCGGTTTTATTTGCGATTTCCATACTAACATCGGAAATTGCTATCGCCTCACGAGTTGCGCAACACAGCTTGTTTTTAATTTTTTTGACACACATGGCTTTCAAGATTGAATTTTTTGGACTGCTCTTTGCTGTCCTGTAATCCTTGAAAGATGAAATTTACCTAGGTTTCACGGCCTAATCATGACAATGGATACGAGTGTGCTACCGATTATTATATTGTTACCGTTAATACTAGGCACAACACTTGTCTCGTGGCTGAAGCAATTCTCGCGCGGGGTAACGGCTATTGGAGCAATTGCCATTAGCTTGAGCAGTTTGGTTTTACTCCTCACACAAGCTCAAGCCGTTTTTAATGGCGCTACCATTATTCAAACTTGGCCTTGGCTGACACAAGCAGGGATTGATTTTAGCTTCCGTCTCGATGCGCTGGGTTTATTATTCTGCTTGCTTATTACGGGTATCGGCACCTTAATTTTTATTTACGCCTATTACTATCTCAGCCCGAAAAACTCCCTCAGTAAACTGTATGTTTTACTCATGCTTTTTATGGCCGCCATGCTCGGCATTTCATTGTCTAATAATTTAATTTTATTGCTGATTTTCTGGGAACTGACCAGTATTTCCTCCTTTTTATTGGTGGGTTACTGGAGCAATTATGATGCTGCACAACGTGGCTCACGCATGGCTCTAACCATTACCGGTATGGGTGGTCTATGCATGCTGGGTGGCTTTGTTTTACTGGCGCAAATCACAGGGACCTATCAGATTGATCAAATCCTGCTGATGAGTGAGCAGATTCAGCAACATGCTTTATTTGTACCCGTTTTATTGCTGATTTTAATCGGTGCATTCACCAAAAGTGCCCAATTTCCGTTCCATTTCTGGTTACCGAATGCCATGGCAGCACCGACACCTGTCTCGGCTTATTTACACTCTGCGACCATGGTGAAAGCGGGGATTTTCCTGCTTGCGCGCTTATTGCCGATTTTTGCAGGCGCTGCGCTATATCACAATATTGTGACTTTTGTCGGCCTATTTACCCTGTGTATGGCAGCCTTCTTTGCCATTTTCAAAGAAGATTTAAAAGGCTTATTGGCTTATTCGACTATCAGTCATCTGGGTTTAATTGTTTGTTTATTGGGGATTGGTTCACCTTTAGCTGTGGCTGCGGCCATCTTCCACATTATTAACCATGCAACTTTCAAAGCGGCACTGTTCATGATTGCCGGGATTATTGACCATGAATCAGGCACACGTGATTTACGTAAACTCTCGGGCTTGTGGCAACTGCTTCCGTTTACCGCAACTTTAACCATGATCACTGCGGCATCCATGGCAGGCGTACCATTGACCAATGGCTTCTTGTCCAAGGAAATGTTCTTTACTGAGCTACTCGCCAACTTATCTGGTCCGGTGATGATCCTGTCTGCGATCATCGCAACCTTCGCAGGGATTTTTGCCGTTGCCTATTCGGTCCGACTGGTACATGGGGTATTTTTTGATGGTCCTTTAGGCAAAGAAGTTCCAAATAAAGATGCCCATGAACCACCTTTCGGTATGCGTGCCCCAGCTACTTTACTTGCAGCACTCTGTATTTTGGTCGGTTTATTCCCTGCCCTGTTGGTTGAACCGATTGTCAATAGTACCGCGCGTGCCAGTATTCAAAATCCAAGCTTTGAAGGCGCACATCTTGCAATTTGGCATGGTTTCAATGCACCGTTAGTGATGAGTATCATTGCGCTTGCTGGTGGTCTCATTTTCTACTTTGCCTTGGCCAAAGGTGGAAAACTGCGTCGTATTGACTTCGATCCAATTCTGGGCAGATTTCAAGGTAAATTGCTGTTTGAAGCCTCATTAAAACAATTATTGCTCAGTTCACGTAAATTCCGTCGTTGGACTGAAAATGGCAAATTACAAAGCTATTTATTGTGGATCCTGATTTTTACCGTTGCTCTAGTCACCGTTCCATTCTGGCTACAAGGTATCGGAACAGGCAGTCGTGAGCTTGTACATGCACCGGTAATTGCTATTGTCTTATGGCTCCTGCTGTTCTCAGCATGTTGGATGATGTTGTGGTTCCATCATGAGCGGATTAAAGCGGTGCTGATTAGTGGTGCTGTTGGTCTCGTCGTGACCATGGTATTTATCTGTTTCTCTGCACCTGATTTGGCGCTAACCCAAATTACCGTCGATGTCGTGACCACCGTTTTACTGCTCATGAGCCTCTCCCTATTACCACAGCTCACGCCGTATGAATCGAGCCTGTCACGTCGTTGGCGTGATGCGCTGATTGCAATTATTGCCGGTTTGGGGATTGCATGGATTGCATGGCTGATCATGACCCGTGATCACAATTCGATTTCATGGTTCTTTATGCAGCAATCGATTCCGCTTGGCGGCGGCACCAATGTAGTGAATGTGATTCTGGTCGATTTCCGTGGTTTCGATACCTTCGGTGAAATTACCGTCCTTGGAATCGCAGCGATTGGCACCCTCTGTATGATGGATGGTATGCGTGCTCACGGTACCACCATGACCCAAGGTCTAAGCTATCGCTTTAACCCCTCCCCGTTGATGCTGCGTATTACCGCATCATGGATTTTACCTCTGGCCTTGGTGGTCAGTCTGTATATTTTCCTACGTGGACATAACCTGCCAGGCGGCGGCTTTATTGCTGGTCTGATTACCTCATTGGCCTTGGTGATTCAATATATTGCAGTAGGTCAAGACCGTGCCGAGCAATTGATTGGCGCAAAATCAGGTCGTCTCTATGAAATCTGGATTGGGATTGGTTTAACTATTGCTGGTCTTACCGGGATTGCAGCATGGTTATGGGGGCGTCCATTCCTGACCAGTGCACATATTTATGTGTCTCCACCGATTTTAGGCGAAATGCATTTAGCATCTGCGGCGCTATTCGATACTGGGGTATATATTACGGTCGTGGGTGCGACCATGTTGATGATTTCCGTCTTAGGCGACTCGCGTCACTCGAGTATGTCTGGTCCAGTTCCAAGAGGCTAAGAAGATGATCAGTTTAGAATTTTTACTTGCCTCAGCGATCGGTTTACTAACTGCGACCGGGGTCTATCTCATCCTGCGAGCACGTACCTTTCCAGTGGTACTGGGTCTAGCGATGATTGGTTATGCAGTGAACTTATTTTTATTTGTGATGGGACGCATTCATATTAATGCTCCTGCAGTATTGACAGAAACCACCAAAGCCACCGATCCCCTACCTCAAGCTTTAGTACTGACGGCTATTGTGATCGGCTTTGCAACCACAGCATTTATTGTGCAACTTGCACTACGTAGTCGTTATGAAACGGGAACAGATCATGTGGACTCGAAAGAAGAAATACCGCAGATTGACCCACGGGAGGATGAGCCATGATGCATGACCTCATCCAGTTTTGGACAACCCATAGTCCTGTTTTCAGTATTTTAATTCCCGCATTTACTGCATTTATTTTAGTACTTTTAGGCAATCCCGGTTCCGGCTCCTTAGCACAGGACTGGCGACAACCTTGGCGCCGTGGCATTAGCTATGTCTCGGGTATTGTGGGTTTAATTACCGCGATCAGCTATTTGGTCATGACCAGTTCAGGTCAAGTCCTTGTATACAACTTGAGTGAATGGGCAGCACCGTTTGGGATTGTTCTAGTACTTGATCGACTTTCAGCTTTCATGCTGCTGCTCACTTACGCATTGGCTGTTCCTGTGATGTGGTTTGCCAGTAAAGAGTGGGATGAACGTGGTCGCTATTTCCACGCCATGTGTCATTTCTTGCTCATGGGCTTATGCGGTGCTTTCCTCACAGGCGACTTATTCAACCTGTTTGTCTTCTTTGAAATTTTACTGATGGCTTCCTATGTGTTGCTGTTGCATGGACAAGGCAAAGCGCGCTTTCAGCTCGGCATTCATTATGTGACCATCAACTTATTCGCTTCTGCCCTATTTCTGATCGGTCTCGGGATGATTTACGGCAGTGTCGGCAGTTTAAATATGGCCGATGTTTCACGTTTAATGCCCTTATTGGACGCAGATGAACACCGTATCGCTGTCGCAGGCGGATTGCTGCTATTTACCGTATTTGGAATTAAAGCAGCAATGTTACCGGTCGGTTTTTGGCTGCCAAAAACCTATGCTGTGGCAACAACACCTGTTGCAGCATTATTTACCATCATGACCAAGGTTGGGGTGTATGCCATTTTACGGGTCAATGGCACGGTCTTTGATGATGCCTTGAGTCGTGAAATTTTACAGCAATGGTTATTGCCAATTGGCTTAATTACCTCACTCTACGGCGCTTATGCGGCTATGGGGACAGATCGTTTACGCCGTTTTGTTGGCTTTATGATTTTATCCTCCGTCGGAACAATTTTGGTGGCCATTTCTCTGTTCAATGGTGATGCGTGGGCCGCTGGACTGTATTATTTGATTCACAGTACTGTAATTGCTGCGGCATTTTATCTGCTATCGGGTTGGATCACCTCGCAACGTGGCGAATTTAAAGATCATTTTAAAATTGCACCACGTATGAAACAGCATAATGCGATTGCTGTGTGCTACTTCCTGATTGCCTTAATGATGGCTGGATTACCGCCATTTAGTGGTTTCTTGGGCAAAGTCTTTATCTTGCAGGCCACTGCAGATTCACCTTATCAAATCATCATTATTTTAGTGATTTTGCTGGTCAGTTTACTGAGTATCATTGCCTTTACCCGCGTTGGTTTCATTCTATTTTGGCGTGCGACTCAACCTGAGAATGATGTTAATACTGAAGAATATCAACGTTATCAAGCCTTGCCCGTTCAAGCACCACGACGCAATGATAAAGCCATCTATGTATTATTGGCGGGACTGATCGCCTATATGGCTTTTGCTGCGCCGATTTATGACTACACCCAAAAAACCGCGCATCAAATTCAAAATAATGCCCTGTATGAGCAATTATTATTGAAAAAAGATGCAGAAGGGCAAGTCATCAGTGTGCAACCTTATGACCCTGAAAATTTACCAGAAACCAAATATGGCGGTGAATCGGCAGATCCTAATGCGCATTTAATTCCTGCATTGATTGCACCTGAAACACTGCAAGGTGAACATATCTCGCAGTACAAACAACAGCAAATGAATAAACAAGCGGTGGACGAGACGCAATCTGACACCACTCAGCTTAAACCTATGGAGGCACCTTAATATGTCTCAAGTTTCTGTGCTAAGCCGTTGGCTCCCTCATCCCTTGGTTTCGGTTATCGTCGGTCTCAGCTGGGTGATGTTGGCGCATAGTCTCGATGCAGCAACCCTCACTATGGCATTATTGCTTGCCATTATCATTCCGCGTTTAGTCCGCCCCTTCATTGATCACACTCCCAATATCAATTGGTTGGAAGCGATTAAATTATTCTTTGTGGTGGTCTGGGATATTATTATCAGTAATATCCTGATCGCTAAATTGGTGCTTGGTCCTTCACACAACATTCATCCAAAATGGTTTCGTGTCCCACTGGATTCACAACATGAAGAAGTGAATACCTTATTGGCAATGATCATTACCACTACACCGGGCACAGTCACTGCCGGAATTGACCAAGATCGTGGAGATATTTTGGTGCATGCGCTGAGCACTGAGGACCCAGAAGCTGAAATTCAGACCATTAAAGCACGCTATGAAAAGCCATTGCTGCAAATTTTTGGCGTAAATACAGGAGAATCGGTATGACTGTTTTACCTTATGCGCTTGGAATTTGCCTGATTGCAGTCACCATTTCTATGCTGCTGTGTCTGGTTCGACTGGTCATGGGGCCATCAATTGTGGATCGACTCCTGGCATTGGATACTTTATTTTTAAATGCCACCTGTTTGATTGTCATTTTAGGAATTTATTGGGCCAGTACTGCAATGTTTGAAGGCGCACTTTTGGTTGCTATGCTGGGCTTTGTCTCAACCGCAGCCTTGGCGCGCTATTTCACCACTGGCCATGTAATTGATTAGGAGTACATAACATGCAATTGCTAATGGAAATCCTAGTCTCAATTTTTCTCATCATTGGCGCATTTTTCATGTTGGTCGGTGGTATTGGTATGGTTCGCCTTCCCGACTTGTTCATGCGACTTCATGCACCGACAAAATCCAGTACATTAGGCTTAGGTAGTTTTTTAATCGCTGCCATTATTTATGCCGCTTTTCAAGGCCGTTTCGGTTTTGCCGAAGTACTGATTACGCTGTTTGCCTTTATTACAGCGCCAGTATCGGCCAACTTAATTGCACAGGCAGCAATACATTTACGTCTACGCTCAATGAGTGGTGAAGTCCCTGAAGCACTGAATCGCCCGCTGCCTTGGCAACGGACTCGCCGTCGTGCTTTTCATCCCAAAACCAATACCAAACTGGATGATCTTGATTAAGATGCGATCATCCAACTGAGTTTAAAAAATCTTGTTTTAAGAGACATCATTTTTAAATACTTATCGTTATAAATTGTTTACCTCAAACACAAAAAAGCCACCCGAAGGTGGCTTTTTTCATTCAGTGAACTGAATTATTCATCATCTTTTTTTGCATCGTCAGCAGGAGGTAGATCCTTCACCGCTTCCGCAATAAGACCAAACATATAGTTGCCATACGCATTGGTTTTGTCGTAATGGAAACGTAAACGTGGCGTAATACGTGTTTTGATACGACGACTCAATTCGTGACGCAAGAAACCTGAAGCTTTGTTCAAGACATCTAAGGTTTCTTTATTTGCTGCTTCACTTTGCTCATCGCCCAGTTCACGACCCATTACAGTCACATAAACTTCGGCATATCCTAAGTCTGGGCTCACCTTCACGGCAGAGATGGTCACAAGACCACCTAAGCGTGGATCTTTCAGCTCCTGACGGATCAGTTCTGACAACTCGCGTTGTACTGTATCCGCCATGCGCTTCAGACGTTGACTACCCGCCATTAAAGACTCCGTTTAATCAATTGAACATCATACACTTCGATCTTATCTTGTACTTTGATGTCTTTATAGCCTTTAACTGCAAGACCACATTCCATACCGGCACGAACATCTTCCACCACTTCTTTATAACGACGTAGAGATTCAAGTTCACCTTGGAACACCACCACATCATCACGAAGTACGCGAATCGGTTTGTTACGGTGTAATGTACCTTCAAGTACCATACAACCTGCAGCAGCGCCAAATTTACTTGAGTGGAACACTTCACGTACTTCAGCAACACCCAGAATTGTTTCACGGTGTTCAGGTGCCAATTTACCACTCATCGCGTCTTTCACATCATCAATCAATTGATAGATGATTGAGTAGTAACGAATGTCGATACCGTCAGCATCTGCTTTTTGGCGCGCAGTGCTATCTGCACGTACGTTAAAGCCGAGAAGTACTGCTTCAGAAGACTCTGCCAGTGTTACGTCAGACTCAGTGATCGCACCTACACCCGAACCGATAATACGAACTTTCACTTCGTCCGTTGCAAGTTCAGCAAGTGCAACATGAAGCGCTTCTAAAGTACCGCGTACGTCAGTTTTCAATACCACGTTGACAATCGGCACATCTTTTTTGCCCATTGACGCCATAATATTTTCAAGACGCATCGCAGATTGGCGTTCAAGACGTTTTTGACGTTCACGATCATTACGCGCATCAGCAACTTCACGTGCTTTTTTCTCGTCATTCACAACAAGAACTTCGTCACCCGCCATTGGCGCTTCAGGAAGACCTAAAATTTCCACTGGAATTGAAGGACCTGCTGATTTAATACGTTGACCATTTTCATCTGTCATCGCACGTACACGACCGTATGATGAACCTGCAAGAACCAGATCACCCACTTTCAATGTACCGTTTTGAACCAGAATCGAAGTCACCGCACCACGACCTTTGTCCACACGTGCTTCAATTACCACACCTTGTGCCGCACCTTCTTCAGAGGCTTTCAGCTCAAGAAGTTCGGCTTGAATTGAGATCAAATCGAGAAGTTCGTCAATACCTGCACCTGTATGCGCAGATACTTTCGCGATTGGAACGTCACCGCCCCATTCTTCAGGTACGATTTGTTTCGTGGTTAATTCGTTCAATACGCGATCTGGATCAGCAGATTCTTTATCCATCTTGTTGATAGCAACAATGATTGGTGTACCCGCTGCACGCGCATGGTCAATGGCTTCCGCAGTTTGCGGCATTACACCGTCATCTGCTGCAACAACCAACACCACGATATCCGTCGCTTTCGCACCACGTGAACGCATTGCAGTAAATGCTGCGTGTCCCGGAGTATCCAAGAAAGTGATAATCCCTTTCTCAGTTTTCACATGGTAAGCACCGATGTGCTGAGTAATACCGCCCGCTTCGCCTTGAGCAACTTTGGCACGACGAATACGATCCAGAAGCGATGTTTTACCATGGTCAACGTGACCCATGATGGTAACGACTGGTGGACGTGTGGTTTGAATACCACGTGCTTCTTCAGCTGCTTCAAGTAAGTTATCTTCGGCTTGTGTATCAGAAATTAATACTGGGTTGTGGCCCATTTCTTCTACAATCAGTGCCGCAATTTCTTGGTCAATTGCTTGGTTCTGAGTGACTAACTCGCCCATTTTCATGAGTGACTTAATAACTTCACGAACTTTAACTGCCATTTTTTGTGCTAAGTCAGCAACAACAATGGTTTCGCCAATTTCAACATCATAAACTTGTTTTTTAACTGGTTTTTCAAAGCCATGCTTGTTTACTTGGCTGGTTTTCAAACCACGTTTATGGGAGTTATCACGGAAAGATTGCTCTTCACCACGGCGACTGCCTTTTTTCGGTGAACGTGAATTATTCGTGTTGGTACCACGTTTAATTTCACGGTCTTCTTTAGCAAATGAATCTTCATAGGCCTGACCAACAAGGCCAGCAGCAAGCGGAGAATCATCAACAACACGGATGGTTGCAGTTGAATCTTCTGAAGAATACTTAGATGCCATTTGACGCATTTGTTCAAGCGTACGCTGCTGTGCTTCTTCAGCCGACTTACGACGTGCTGCTTCTTCCACTGCTTTTAGTTGAGCTGCTTGAGCTTCACGCGCTTTTTTCTGCTCTGGTGTTTCAACAGGCTTAGTAATCGGCTTGTTGTTTGACTTACGCTTAACCACAACCGCTGCTTTTGGTGTTTCTTGCTTCGCATGCTCTTGCTTTGCAGCCGCACGCATTGCTTCTAAAGCTTGTTTTGCTTTAGACACCGGTTGTTGTTTCGGCTCTTCAGCTTTCGCTTCAGTCTTTTGTTCAGCTTGTACACGTGCTTGTTGATCGGCTTGTGCTTTCGCTAAAGCTTCCGCTTTAATTTGTTCAGGATTCGGCTTTACAAATGTATGTTTCTTACGAACTTCTACATTAATCGTTTTTGCCTTCCCCGAGGTACTCGCCACTTTTGCGGTACTGGTAGTTTTACGTTTCAACGTGATTTGTCCTGCATTGCCCGCATCCTGACCATGAACTTTTTTCAAATGGTTAACGAGGGCATTTTGTTGTTCAGTGGAGATAATATCGTCAGGTTTAGTTTGTGGTAAACCCGCATCACGAACCTGTTCCAGCAGCTTCTCAACTGGACGACCCACGCTGAGAGCTAACTCCTTAATCGACTTGTCCGTCATATATTACCTCCTAGTTAAACCATGATTCGCGCGCTTTCATAATAAGTTGACCTGCTTTATCAGTACCTAAACCTTCAATATCAGCGATATCATCAGTGGCTTGATCTGCAAGATCATCTACAGTTACTACACCGCGCGCGGCAAGCGCATACGCGATTTCTTTCGTCACGCCTTCCATCGCTACAAGCTCAACGCTTGGCTCTTGGATGTTTTCTTGTTGTTTCAATGCATCCGCCAATGCAACTTCTTTTGCACGGCCTTGAAGCATTTCAACAGTTTCAGCATCTAGCTCGATCTCATCGAATGTTTCCGCAGGAACATAGGCGATTTCTTCGAGTGATGTGAAGCCCATTTCAACCAACGCCATCGCCAGATCTTCAGCAATATCTAAACGAGATACAAACATATCTAAATATTGTTGAGCTTCGTTTTGTTGACGCGCGTGATATTCTTCTTCCAGCATCATATTCAGCTTATAGCCGGTCAATTCAGATGCTAAACGTACGTTTTGACCTTGTGAGCCAATTGCACGCGCCAACTGATCGCTGGTTGCAAAAATAATATCAGCAGTACGTTCTTCTTCATCAATCACGATACCCGATACATCTGCAGGCTCTAAAGCACTGGCGATGTACTGTGCAGCATCATCAGACCAAACAACAACGTCAATACGCTCACCATTTAACTCAGACTGAACCGCTTGGATACGTGTACCACGCATACCAATACATGCACCGACTGGATCAATACGATGATCGTTTGTTTTCACAGCGATTTTAGCACGAACGCCAGGTTGACGCGCAGCAGCCTTAATCTCAATGATTTCTTCAGCAATTTCAGGAATTTCTTTCTTCATCAATGCCATTAGCATTTCTGGTTTAGCACGAGAAAGTAATAACTGAGCGCCGCGACCTTCACGGTTTACGTTATAAAGAATGGCATTGACACGTTGTTTCGGACGCAAAATTTCTTTTGCAATCATTTCTTCACGTGCAAGATAAGCTTCCGCATTGTCACCTAAGTCGATAATGAAACCGTCTTTGGTTTGTTTTTTCACTTCACCGTAGATCAGTTCACCAACTTTAGATTCGTAAGCATCAGCGATTAACGCACGTTCTGCTTCACGGATTTTTTGAACAATGACTTGCTTCGCAATTTGTGCAGCAATACGACCGAAATCGATTGATTCAACCTCAAGCTCACGAATGTCACCAATTGCCCATTTTGCAGGATCTACATCAGAGATCGCATCTTGGCATGCTGGCATTTCATGATCTTCGTCGGCAACCACTTCCCATTGACGGAAAGTACGATAGTCACCTGTACGACGGTCGATTTCTACACGCAGACGAGCTTCTTCCGAGTGTGTTCCCTCGTAGAATTTCTTCTTCGTCGCTGCAACTAAAGCTTGTTCAAGCGCTTCAAAAATTGCATCACGACTTACACCTTTTTCGTTACTAACCGTTTCTACTACGGTAAGAATTTCACGAGCCATAGGTCACCTATTCGTTCAGATTCTTATTTATTGAATTAATCTTGGTAAACCAGATTTGCTTTATCAATATTGTGACTATCGATGTCCAATACTTGCTGTTCTTCCACTTCAACCTGAATCGTTTCATTTTCAAGGTCAACAGCAACAAGTTTTGCTTGGAGTTTACGACGGTTATCCACAGCACTAATCAAACGCAAAGCAACTTGCTGACCAATATATGCAGACATTTGTTCCAGTTTAAAGAATTGACGATCCCAACCTGGAGACGACACTTCTAATGCATATTCACCTGAAATAGGATCATGAACATCGAGCATTGCGCCCACTTGTTGCGTTACACGGACACAATCCTGTACGCCAATCCCACGACCTTGCTCAACTTCACCATCTTCGTTGAGCACAGGTGCTGCATTCTCATCAACTTCACGGTCAATATAAATACGTAAGATTGAACGCTTACCTTGAGGCTGGAAATCAATGCCCCAAAGATCTACATCACATGCTTGCACAGCTGGCGCAATTAAGTCCTGAAGTGCTTGAGTTTTATTTGATAGCTTCATTTACTCTCGTCAAATTTGTGCGATTCGATGGTCGAAATGACCACTACAGACCAATACGAAACTATAGTAGTAGTGAAACATGACGGTTTGACCAAAATACTGTCGACACTACACGATAGCCAATAAAAAAGGGCGTAATCGCCCCATTATTACACAGAAAACCAAAGCCCACTGTGCAAAAAGGCCCACCTAGTTGTGAGCCTCTTTTTAGAAACTTGGTAGCGGGAGCTGGATTTGAACCAACGACCTTCGGGTTATGAGCCCGACGAGCTACCAGACTGCTCCATCCCGCATCAACATGCAAAAATTATATACAATTCATTCGTCATTTTCAATCTAAAACAACTTGAATGATTGCCCACTGATTTGCATCTCAGAGGATTGGTAGCGGGGGCTGGATTTGAACCAACGACCTTCGGGTTATGAGCCCGACGAGCTACCAGACTGCTCCACCCC
>NZ_JBLZXR010000090.1:0-14067 GCF_050285345.1 Acinetobacter sp. | reverse complement strand
GGTGCCGGCACACGGATTCGAACTGTGGACCTACTGATTACAAGTCAGTTGCTCTACCAACTGAGCTATGCCGGCATTTCTTAGTGTTTCGTACGTTTCGTATCGGAACGGTGTGCAGTTTAGCAAATCTTGAAATCCTTGCAAGTGTTTTTTCTAAAAAAAATGTGAAAAACTCACAAAATCAATCCATTTGATGATAATTCAACCGCTTTAATCACTGCACGAGCTTTTATTTGCGTTTCATTCCATTCTGATTCAGGATTTGAGTCATAAACCACCCCCGCTCCCGCCTGTACATAGACCTTATTTTCACGAATAACACAAGTACGAATAGCAATCGACATGTCCATTTCGCCATGCCAGCCTAAATAACCGACAGCACCGCCAAAAATTCCACGTTTAACTGGCTCGACTTCGTCAATAATTTCCATGGCACGAATTTTTGGTGCACCTGAAAGTGTGCCTGCTGGGAAGGTTGCTTTGAAAACATCCAATGCATCAATCTCATCACGTACTTCACCTTGTACATTGGACACAATATGCATGACATGTGAATAACGCTCGATCACCATTTGATCGGTCACTTGAACTTGACCGATTTTTGACACACGTCCAACATCGTTACGACCTAAATCAATCAGCATTAAATGTTCTGCAATTTCTTTTTCATCCGACAGCAAATCTTGTTCTAATGCTAAATCCTCTTCTTTGGTTTTTCCACGTGGTCGCGTACCTGCTAATGGGCGCACTGTTGCAATCCCATTTTCCAGCCGAGATAAAATTTCAGGCGAAGAACCCACGATATGAAATGGCGTGTTGTTTTCTAAAGTCTGCCCTTGTACCAAAAAGAGATAGGGTGATGGATTGAGATGACGCAGTGCACGGTAAACTTGCAATGGCTCACCATCAAAGTCCGACACCATTCGATGCCCGGGCACCACCTGCATGACATCGCCAGCTTTGATGTACTCTTTGACTTTCGCAATTGAGTCAATAAAGTTGTCATGTCCGGTAAGTGATTCAAAATGCGGTGCGCTGTGTTTTTCTGCTTGAAGTACAACAGGTGTTGCCAGCAACGCTTCGAGTGCATCCAATTGTGCTTGCGCTTTAATATATGCATCTGTGTCATTGACATCCGCATGCACAATTAAAAATAAAGTATCTTTTAAATTATCAAACACAATGACGGTTTTTGACAGCATCATCCAGATATCAGGAATGCCGACAGGATCGGCTTCAGGCATATTTTTCAGCTTCGGCTCAATGTAACGCACAGCATCATAGCCAAAGTAACCGACCAAACCGCCAGTAAAACTCGGTAATGCAGGAAGATCCTGCTGTGTCGGTACCTGATACTGTGCTTGGAAGTCACGAATATATTGAAATGGATCAACACAACTGTGTTTCTCGATGTGACCATCGGCATGCTGAACTGTCAGTTGTCCTTCATTACATGAAAAGACGGTCGATTCACCGAGCCCGATAATCGAATAGCGTGCCCAGTTTTCTCCACCTTCAACCGATTCGAATAAATACGCTTGCTTATGTTGTTTTAAACGTGCAAATACCGAAAGTGGAGTTTCGGTATCTGCTAAACGTTGGCGGTATACGGGAATAAGGTTATAACCTGCTGTCTTAAGTTGATCAAACTGAGTCTGTGTAGTCATTTTATGTTCTCTATATTTTCGTCTGGTCGGTTTCAGTTAATTTTTTTCTAGATGCTGACTTAGTGACGCCATCGAAAAACTACACACTCACTCATTTTCAATTCCCTATCCTTATTTATTTCAACCCAATAATTCTTTTAAATTATCAACAACCCATTGCGGCTGACAATCTCGAATATTTTCACCATGATTATAGCCATAGCTGACCACAATACAATCAATACCCGCACGGCGCGAAGCTTCCACATCATTCACGGAATCACCCACCATTAAAATTTCTGTTTTAGCCAAGCCATAATGTTCTACACAGAACAACAATTGCTTCGGATGCGGCTTACGCTCTTCAAAACGATCTCCGCCTATCACATCATCAAAGTATTGATTCATGCCCAAAGTCTCGACAATACTGCGTGCAGGTTGCTCCGGTTTATTGGTCACGCAGATCAGAGTTTTATTTTGCGCCTTGGCCCAGTGTAAAAATTCTAAAATCCCATCAAAGGGCTGCGTCAATACACAAGGATCTGCGTTGTAGATTTTAAGAAATGTCTGTAGCAGTAAATGGTGCTGTGCCGCATCGACCTGACCCGTCAGATGTTCAAGCACACTCTGACAAAAAATTGAGGTGCCTTTTCCAATCCAATGCCGCACTTGTGTTTCTGTCACCAATGGCAATTGCAACGCATTCAAACTCATATTCATGGCACGATATAAATCTGAAGCCGAATCGACTAGCGTCCCATCAAGATCAAATAAAATCATCTGGCGTTCTGCTAAACGAAGTTCAAACATAATTACCCTCTACTTACTTCAGAATGATTTAGACATAAAATGAACTTAGACATAAAAAAGGCATGCCCATGCATGCCTTTATTTTAGGATAGTTCAAACTTATTTGAACAACACCCATGCAATAATGGCAAGAATAATCAAGACAATAATCGAGATTAAACCAATCGATGCATTTTTTTGTGTTTCGCGCTCTTGCTCTACACAAGTATTCGGAATTTCAACATTACACGCTTCTGGTTTTACCGGCGCATGAATGTCCACACCTTCTGGAATAGGTGCTGGCTTAGGTATACCGACATTGGTTGGCATACCATCACGCGTCAACTGTATTGAATCATCGCGCTCTTTCAATTCAGGCATACCCTGATCATTCATGTGCTGAGCAGGTGTTTTCTCGGCCACGACTTCTTGCGCAGCAGTTTCTGATTCTTTCAGCGCTTCAACACTTTGCTCAATTTCAACTGGAACTTCGACCGCTTGAGCGGGCGCAAGCACGCTAAATCTCACACTGGCAAATTGAATAATATCGCCTTCTTTCAGCAAAGATTCACCTTCCAAACGTACATCATTAATAAATGTTCCATTTGAAGAGTTCAGATCTTGTAACCACAACGCCTGATCTTTACATAAAAAAGCCGCGTGCTTACGTGAAATGTCTGACTGCTGTAACACGATATCTGCCTGCTGATGACGCCCCACCAACATATCTCGCTCAATACTGATTTCTTGTCCTGTTAAATCACCAGAAATCGCTTGAATTTTCCAAGTCATGAAATTGCTTCTCTATACTCGTTTTTTTCATCATAACATGCTCTTCTTTTAAAGCTGAACAGCATGTTTCGCTGGATATTATGGCTTTGTTACCCACTTTTCTTGGGCGTAGCAATACTCTGACGCTGAACAGGTGGCTCAATCGCAACTGGGGTTGTCACGACAGCAGCTGGCTGATTCGCCGCAGGTGCGGTAGGTACCGTCTGATAAGTAGGTGCTGGTGCAACTTTTTTCGACACTGGAATACGCTGTTGATAAACATCATCCACATTTTCTGGCAACTTGGCAAAATTACCATCGGAATCTAGCGCTAACTGCAAGCTATACAACTGACTATAACGCTGTTGTGACATTTTCTTCACATCTGCAGCACTACCAACAATCGTTGGATGAATAAAAATCAATAAATTGCGTTTGGTATTGGCTTTACCTTCGGAACTAAATAGTTTTCCAAGTATAGGAATCGCCCCCAAGCCCGGTATTGATTGACGACCATACAAAGTATTGTCTGAAATCAGACCGCCCAATACGATGGTTTGCCCATGCTCAGCCAAAATGGAGGTTTTAATGGCACGTTTACTGGTGACCAAATCCTGTGCTTGACCTTTATTGGCCTTCACATCGGAAACTTCTTGTTCAACCTCTAAACGTACCGAACCACCATCTCCGATATGCGGAATCACTTTCAAGGTGACCCCGACATCTTTACGTTCGATCGAGGTATAAGGATTGGCTGTACCCCCTGTCGTGGTGACCGAACCGGTTACAAAAGGAACGTTCTCACCCACCACAATATAGGCTTCTTCATTATCCATGGTCACAATAGACGGCGTAGACAATAAATTGGATTTAGTATTTTCTTTTAAGGCCTGAATCATCGCACCATAAAGCTTGCGTGAACCATCACTACCTTCACGATAATCTCCCAGAATCAGCGAACTTCCGGCACCAACCGCACCGGCTGCACCTGCAGCACCTCCCGTCAGGTAACCTGCTGCAATCTGCTGTAAGCTGGTCCCAAAATTATCGAAATTAATGAGTCCCACGCCACTGCTGATATCGCCGAGTGCCCACTGTACGCCGAGCTGATCTGCATCCGTACCTTCCACCTCAATAATCGCCGCCTCAATCAGTACTTGTTCGCGACGAATATCTAACTGCTGAATCGCTGACTCAATTTCACGCATCAGCTGCGGATCGGCTTTGACAATCAAAGCATTTTGCGTGTTATCCGCAATAATGCTGACCCCATTGGCATTAAAACTTGAAATACCATTTTGAGCGTTATTCGTGGAATTATTACCGTTCAGATTAATCCCTGAACCGGTATTGTTTTGCGCTGTATAAGATGATGAAGATGAAGTAGAAGTGCTGTTCTCTAACAGGTTGTTCATGGAACTGCTATTGCTGCTACCCGATGTATTGCTCCCCGATACAGCTTGCCCTGTCACCAATCCCTGTAGAATTTCAGAGAGATTTTTAGCACTGGCATACTTTAAACGGAAGACTTTTAATCCGCCCAAACGATCTGCTGCAGGTACATCCAAAGTTTCAATAATCTGGCGAATACGCTTTCGGGTTGCAGTATCACCTTTAATAATAATGCGGTTGGTGCGATTGTCCGCAATCACCCGAATACGAGAACCTTTAGGGTCTTTCGATGCGCCAGTCGAACTCATCGACTCAAGCAAACCAATCATTTCTTCTGCTTGGCTCGACTGCAAGGTCACCGCCTCAATATCATTTTGGCCCGTGCCATCCAAATTACGAATGATGGTTTCGAGTTGATAGATATTACTTGCGCGATCGGAAACAATCAGGGCATTGGTACCTGCCACAGCAGATAAATGTGCAAATTGTGGCATCAAAGGGCGTAAAGCAGGAATCAAGTCATTGGCATTGGTATTATCGAGCCAAATCACTCGAGTCACAATTTGATCACCCGTTGCACGATGACGACCATCGTACGGAATCCCCGAGCTTTTAACATTACTATCTGGTACCAAACGAATGGTATTTCCCGATGGAATCGCGACCACGCCGTTGACATTCAATACGCCTAAAAAGAGGTCATAGACTTCACTTTTATTCAGCGGCTTATTCGAAATTACCGTGACATTTCCACGAACCCTTGGATCGACGGCAAAATTTTTCCCTGTGATGTCCGCCACTTCATTAATAAAAGCGGTTAAATCTGCATCACGTAAATTAATTTTCCAAGTTTGTGCGAAACTTGCCGTACTCACCATCGCAACCAAGGGCACCATGGCATAGGCAGCTAAAGTTGCACGATTATTATTAAATAAAGCCATAAATGCCTGTCTACCCTAACCCTATAAAGTGATGCTTCATCACTAAAAATCCTGCTGTATAGTCACCACTTGGTCACCACGTTGTACTTCTAACTTCACCTGCCCTTCACGGCGGGCTTGTTCTAATAGCTGTGCCTCAGATTGTCCTGATCCGATCGTTTGCCCATTTAAAGACAAAATACGGTCTCCCGGTTGCAATCCCAACTTACTTCTTAATGCCGCTGGGGTGCGACTGGTAATTTCAAATCCACCACTGGATGACGGTGTCACCCCCATTTCCTGCATATATTGTTCACGGTTTTCGGCCATGCGTTGTACCGCCTGCCCAATCGCGCTTTGTGCGCTATTATTGGTCGTCGAATGATTTGACACGTTATTATTTTGCATATCTGTCGCACTGGTTGGAGGCACAATGGGTTGATTCAATCCATTTTCGATGCCTTTAAATGCTAGCTCACGCGTTGCGCCATTGCCTTGCCTTAAGATCACCTTATCCCAGTACACTTCAGCCAATTGATAGGATGAACCCTCAATGGTTTCCCCAACCAAATAGCGATCCGCTGTTTCATTGACTTTAATCACCGCAGAAGAATACTGACTGGGTTGTCCGACCACCACCCCTTGAAGTACTAGATTCAATTGCTCATCTGCTGCTGATGTACGGTTTTCTTGAAACAGTGAAAATGAGCTAATATTCGGCACTTGAGCCTGCTGAGAGCCCAATTCAACCCGATCCAACTGCATCACTTGAGGCGGTGCAAGCAACAACCAAAAAAGTGCGGCAAGTTTCCAACACAGATACAGAATCAACAACACCAACAAAACTGGCGCAAGTCGGTCGGCTTGTTTCCAATTGATATCCCGAATTTTATCTAAATAATCAGCCATCAATTCACTCCCTTTAAGAGTGGTTGACGTGAGCTAATCACATAAGTATCGAGACCTGCCTTACCTTCATAAGACGCCACATTCATTAGAAAACGCTGTGTTAGCTGTACATCCAGCATCAAATCAGGCTCAAGTTGCAGATTCATCATTTTTTGATCGCGTTGATCTCGAACATCAATCACCAATTTCGACTGATCTTCTTTTAGCTTTGCCACAAGTGAGGGCATCTTCATCGTGTCTTGGCGCTGCGCAAAGGTAAATGCCAAATCTCCGCCCGCCCATTGCAACTCACCATCTACGGCACTAAAACCCTGCTGTGGTTTATATCTGAATTGGACATCTTTGAGCTGAATCGCATTCACTGGCCATTGCCAATCAGCAAATGACTTTAAGGTTTCAGGCGCAATCTGTCCTTGTAACTTTTTGACGCTCATCGTTTTGCCGAAGCCATAACCCAGTACACCTTGCATTTTGGTGTTGCCACTATGGATTTCAACATTTGCACCGAGACGTAATAAAATAAGATCCCAAGGACGAGTTTTCCAACTGAGCGAGCCTTTTAACTTACCTTGCGTCCAATCCGCTTGCCCCTGCCAAATATTGCCACTGACGTTATGTAATATTTGATTGTTTTTATAAAATTTTGTAATAAGCCATGCAGCTGGCACTTGCAGCAGCACGAAGATAAAAAAACTGATGACAGCAAAAATAAGCCATCGAATATTGTTCGATTTATTGATCATTCCACCACAACCAACCCATCAATTTTCCCCATAATTTAAACTTTTTTCTTTATAAACACATTATGCATACTTTTTCTGCATAGCCAATTCAAAGATATAAAAAAACCAGGCGCTTGCCTGGTTTAATTATCCTGAACGCAGGATATGACCATTTTATGAAAAATTTGCTTAAATCAAGAAATCTTCAAGTTTGGCTCCTTTTTCAAGTTCAGCAACTAACCAACGTGGTTGCTTACCGCGACCGGTCCAAGTATCTGCAGCATTGGCTTTGCTGCGATAACGTGGTTCTACCGCTTTACGTGTGGTTTTTTTACGCTTAGTCGCGCCAAATTCAAGAATTTGCTCCACGGTTAAATCTAAGCTTGCTGCAATTTCAACAATACGGTTATAAGCATCTTCAATCGCTTGATCTTTTTTAGATGCAATCAGTGCTTCAGCTTCAACTTGAAGCTTTCTTAACTCTTCAACTGACAAATTACTAATATCAGGCATAATCCATAACTCCAAAAAATTCATATTATTTTGCTTTTTAAAACATGTTCATAATATTTATAATAAAATATTAATTCAATCTTTAATTAGCATTTCATCACAATAAATTAACATGAGTGGCTTAATTCAACATTAAAACATAATACTTAAATATTATTTTCAACCGTAGATTCAAGCTTTCTAATCTGATTTTTAATATGCTCAGGAATTGCAGTTTTTTGCATGGTTTTATTATCCACACATACAATAACAGCATCGCCAGTTGCGACAATATTCTCTTGCGTTTCACTCCATAAAATATAACTCATGCGAAAAGCACTATTTCTGAGCTCTTCTACACGGGTCGCGACTTTTAATTGATCAGGATAAACCACTGGTCTTAAATATTTACACTGATTTGAAGCAACAACGGTTACCACATTTTGATTTAATATATTTAAAGTATCTAAATAACGAATTCGAGCACTTTCCATATAACGGTAATAATGCACATTATTTACATGTCCAAAAGCATCCATATCTCCCCACGCCACACTTTGTGGATGGATGACTGGATATCGCGATAAATCTTGCATATAAAATCCTTTATATTTTTATTTCCATAAAATTAGCATTATTTTCAAAGATTAAATTTAACTGTTTGTTTAAATCTTCTTGCGAATTTAACGCAGATTTAATTCGAAGATAACTCATCAGCACA
Organism: Acinetobacter sp.; assembly: GCF_050285345.1. Classification (GTDB taxonomy): domain Bacteria; phylum Pseudomonadota; class Gammaproteobacteria; order Pseudomonadales; family Moraxellaceae; genus Acinetobacter. Next base: position 5,705 of record NZ_JBLZXR010000090.1, on the reverse strand, counting down.
TCATCTGGATATAAACTTAATAATGCTTGAGCCTCTGTTTCACGCCCTGTCGCATTATAAATATACCAAGTTGCAAAACTAAACACTGGCAAAGCTGGATATTTCTCTTCCCACTGCTGAATTTGTTGTTCAACCGCAGCATAATCTGGATTTTGCCTCAACATTTTCTGCTGGAACCACATAAAGAACACATCTTGATTAAATTGCTGCTCTAACAAATGTACCGCCAGTTGTGAATGCTCTAGGCTCATCTCAGGCATGCGCGATAACACTTTTAACCACAATACTTTTACTGCATATGGGCGCTCTTCAATTTGGTCATGTAAATCATGATAACGCTGCTTTAAACGCTGTAGGTCATCGACATCGGCTTGATCAAATGCCAACAGCAATTGTTCTAACCACGCTCGCTTCGTAACTTCATCTAAATGACCATATTGGGTTGAGCGTAAATATAACCATGGGAACTGCAATACAAATACACCCCACAGTGCCGTTAAGCGCTGCTCATAGGCACTACTGACTTTTTTTAACCAAGGTGAAAGCTCATGCTGTGTGAGAAACTCCAAATGCGTTAAAGCTTTTTCTCCATCCTGTTGCGCCAAGTAAATTTCAATACGTTGTAATTCAGCCAACTCAAATGCCATTGGAGTGGTTTGATTTAAAGCATCGAGTGCCATGCTATATTGTTGTTCGCCCCAATATAAACGTGCATCCATAATGTCTTTTAATAGTCCAGATTGCGTAAAAGCCTGCTGAATAAATACCTTCTGATCTTGTTCGGCATTTAATAGCCAAATAACCGCCAACTGTTCATAAGGATGTAATTTATTAAAACTAAAAACAGTTTCTGATTTACGTTGCTCACGACTCAGATAACGCTTTACTCCATACCAAATTAATTGGGCGGTGCAACTTAACAATGCCAAAACAAATACCATAAACCAGATATTGGATTGTATTTGCCATTCATGCCAGTAAATATAAATATACCCCGCGCCATGACCAAAACTCAAAACACTGATAATGGCAATGGTGAGCAAACTCACCAATACATAAGCCAATAAAATTTGTTTCATAGTTCGTTATCCGATGAGCGCCCGAGTATTTAAATGCGGTACAGACAAAACAGGAATATCTTTGAGTTGCATCAAGCGCTGCTGCATTGATTTTATTGAGGCGTCTGGTAATTGCTGCATGATTTGAATAATTTCAGCCAGCTCTTGCTGAAATTGAGGATATTGTCCTTGATTTAAAACCTGCTGCGCTAAAATTAATCTCAGCTGAATTTCTTTTAAGACCAAGCTACGCTGCATTAAAGCAGGACTTGGACTTTGTACCGATTCAATTTGAATCCAACGTTGCCAGAAAGATTGCTCTTTGGATGTTGGAGGATTGACATAGGGCTGTTGAATTTCTTTTTCCAGCAGTTTATCTAAAATTTGTAGGCTATTTCTGACTTTATCCAGTTGAATTTGTCGTGCTGTAACATATTGCTTTAAGTTTTCTCGATCTTTTTCAATTACTTGATGCAAACTCACCCGAAGTGCAGGGGCTAAACTTAATTGTTCCAACTGCTGATCCAATTGATTCAGTTTATCCATAGCCACACCGAATTGCTGCTGTTGCATGGCAAACTCAACCAAATCTAACTGCTGTGCAATAATCACCATAGGCTGAATGCTGCTCGACGATTCTACAGTTGGAAGTGGTTGTTCATTGGCAGGTGTTGTCAATATCGCTTGTGACCCACTCAGCTGCCGCTTCATTGCCACCAACTGATCATTCAGACCTGCGGTGTGTTGTTGTAATTGAGTTTGTTGCTGCATCAATTCAGTTTGCTGAGCATTCATTTGAAAGACATCAAAACTGAGCTTAGCCAACCAAACCACAGCAATCACAACAAGAACAATAAGCAACTTCTTCATGGGGTTTCCTGCACCTGCTGAACATATTGCAAAATGTGCGTTGGGTTTAAATCTTCGAGTTGAATTATTTTATAATCTAGCGCCAATTGCACTCGGCTTTGTGTGACGAGATTAACTAAGCGCTCTCCAAGCACAAGAAAACACGCTCGCTTAAGCAGGTCGTAATGATCTTGCATCAACTGTAGCCAATTTAACCAACTCGCCTCACTGGTCACAAGCATGCAATACCGAGGTGACGCTTGAAGGACAGAGACATACGATTGAATTGATTGCGCAGAAAGCAAGGGGAGCTGACGTTCATATAGGATAAAATTCAAAATATCAATATCACGCTCAATCAACTGCTGCATCATAAATTGACGCCCACCTTCTCCGCGCCAGAATGCAACCGTTGAACCTGCAACCAAATCCTCTAAACAGGGTAAAGTTAACATCCCTTCAGAGGTTTCAACTGAAGGCGTTACACCTCTTATGCCGTATTCCGCCAGTGTGTTCGCCGTCGCTTGACCTACAGCCACCCACTGAATTGACTCTAGCTGTGCGATCGTCAGGCCGGCCCGATCCAACCAGGCCATCCCCATTGTCACAGCGGATGGACTAACCACCACAATCACTTGAGCATTCAGCAATTGCGCATAACACTGGGCTAAATCTGCTGACCACGCGCGCGCGTGTAATTCCAACAATGGAATTTCCAGCACTTGAATCCCTGCATGTTGCAGGGTATTGGTCAGTGCTGCAGCACGATCTTGTGGGCGAGTATTGATAAAAAGCATGTATTAATACAGTGCCTTCAGAATCTCACCCGCACCTTGAGCCAATAAGTCTTGTGCCAAAGCAACGCCCAATTGCTCCGCTTGCTCAGGTGTACCCACTTGCTCTGCTTTCAGCAAGGTTTGACCATCAACACTGCCTACACGACCTTCCAAATGAATTTGTCCATCTTGGAGTGTCGCATAGCCAGCGATTGGCACTTGGCAACCACCTTCTAAATAGGCATTAAACGCACGTTCTGCACGTACGCAAACATTGGTTTCGGTATGCATTAAAGGTTGAATCAGATCCAATACAGCCTGATCATCGGTACGGCATTCCAATCCCAAAGCACCCTGTCCTACTGCAGGCAAACTGATCACGGGCTGAATAGTATGACGAATACGCTCTGCCAGCCCCAGACGTTTTAGACCTGCACTGGCTAAAATAATCGCGTCATAGTTACCCGCATCGAGTTTTGATAAGCGCGTGCCAACATTACCTCGTAAATCCACAATTTCAAGATCTGGACGTTGTTTTAAAATTTGACATTTACGACGCAAACTTGAGGTTCCAACTTTTGCGCCCTGCGGTAAATCATCAAAATGGTTATAGCTGTTTGAAACAAATGCATCCAAAGGATCTTCACGTTCACAAATCACGGCAAGACTCAGCCCTTCAGGCAAAGCCATCGGTACATCTTTCATCGAATGTACCGCCAAGTCTGCACGACCATCCAAAAGTGCTGCTTCGAGTTCTTTCACGAATAAGCCTTTTCCACCAATTTTAGCCAATGGTGTATCAAGAATTTTGTCCCCTTGGGTTACAAAGGTCACCAACTCAACTTTTAAATCGGCGTGCAACGCTTCTAAACGCGCACGAATATGTTCTGCCTGCCAAAGTGCTAGGGGGCTTTGTCGAGTTGCAATCTTGAGGATTTTCATAAATTTTTAAATACAGTCTATAGCATCGTTATTCTAAACTTAACCTGCTGACTTTAAAATGCAAGCATATTTAAAATTGTTCTACGACCGAACGCTTATAATTTCTGTATTCGTTCACGCAAATTTGGTAAGTGACGACGACTTACAGCCAGACGTTCGTCCAAATCTCGGCAACGAACTTGATACTGTCCTGAGCTCACCACTTCCAATCCATCTAAAAAGCCAACAGAAACCAGCGCATTCCGATGGATACGAATAAAGCGTTCACCAAATTCATGTTCTAAATCTTTCAAGGTCTCATCAATGAGCACGCTGCCATTTTTGTGTCGAACGGTTACATATTTTTGATCTGCTAAAAAATAATAAATATTTTCCACAGGCACTAATTCGACACCGCGATAGGTTTTTGCCGCAATTTGATGGCGGCTGATTTTTATTTCGTCCATATTTTCTTTTTGTTTTATCGTGCTCATCTGAGCTTGGGTTAATTTTATAATATGCTCTAAAACCTGCTGCAATTCCTGCTGCATGACTGGTTTGAGTAAATATCCCTCTGCATTGGACTTAAATGCATCAAGTGCATGATGATCATACGCCGTACAAAAAACAATTGCCGGCATAGGATCGAGTTCACGCAACATTTTCGCGCAGCTTAATCCATCCATTTCAGGCATTTGAATATCTAATAATATGACATCGGGTTCGAGACTTTGAGCCAAATCAATCGCTTGTTGTCCATGTGTGGCTTTGGCAACCACTTGATGTCCGAGCTGAGTGACTAAACGTGATAATCGCTCTATCGCTAGAGGCTCATCATCACAGATCAGGATGTCCATTTATCCTCCTTATCCAGTTAACGTCATTTATTTTTATAGGTTAACTGCGATCTTCTATTTATATTGATATTGCACCACAGTCGTATACATTCCGTCGCCTGCATAGGTTTGAAAAGTGACAGATTGACCATAATATGCCTCAAGTCGCTGTTTCACGTTTTCAATGGCAATACCATTCCCCTTACGTAAATTTATCTTATCCTGTGTATAAGGATTTGTAATCACAATATTAATTTGATTTTGTAATATTTCAATCAATATATTTATCGTACTCTTTGTTAAAATTTTTTCAACTCCATGAAAAATACTATTTTCTAACAAAGGTTGTAAAGTTAACAGTGGAATTTGAACTTGAGCGTATTGCTCTTTGCCCTCAAGTTTCCATTCCACCTTTAGGCGCTCACCCAAGCGAATTTGCTCAATCTCTAAATAGCGCTGACAAAGCTCAATCTCTTCGCTAAGGCTAACCAACTTCAATTCCTGAAAACTGGCACGAAATAATCGAGACAAATTCAGTAACATATTTTCTGCTTTATCGGGATCAATCGTAATCAAACTAATGACGCTGTTTAAGCTATTGAATAAAAAATGTGGATGTATCCGCGCCTGCATGGCCTGAATACGTGAATTTAACTCACTATTTTGTTGACGCTCCCCTTGTTGTCGCAAATAGGAATAACGAAAACAAAAGGCACCGAGTAACACACCATAACTTAAATTTAGTACCACACCCTCAAATAAGGTCTCCCCATGCAGTCCTGACAAACTTAAATGGCTTCCCAAAAAAAATAAGAGATTTAAAACCAGTGTTGTGGTCAGCACCAAAGCTTGCAGCAGGACAAATCCAGCGAACATGGCAGCCTTCATACCGAGCTGGCGAAAATTCGGCTTCAATAAGTCGATAAAAGCGGCGAAGGCCAGTAAAACCCAATTGATAAACAACACATGCTGTAAAACACTGCTGAACGTCAGTACTTGCCACGACTGTGCTTGCGCCAAAGCCAATACTAGACCCAGTAAATTCCCTGCAACCAACAATTCCATCAGATGCTGCCAAGGGCCACTTTTACTAAAAAAATACCAATGCGTACCTGCCTGCTGCGAAGAACGTAAAGATTGATGACGTTTGACTGCGGCAACTGAACGTGAATTTGCTATACTGCTTTCAGTTCTACCGCTTTTTATCTTATTGAGCCGACATGACCACATCTTCTAATTCCTCAAATCCGTCACAAGCCCAAACT
>NZ_JBLZXR010000089.1:0-8513 GCF_050285345.1 Acinetobacter sp. | reverse complement strand
TTGTGTGTAGGCTTCTTCATTTGAAAATTATATCGCTGAAAAACCCTTTACAGATAGGTTTGTGCAACAAAGCCATCAGTAAGTATGTATCTATCCATAGTACTATTATAAATTAATCAGTAGCCTTTGTTAATTCTCAACAAGCCCTAGTATTAATTACAAAAGGTTGTTGATTCATTTTGGCTACCCTATGTTTTTTAACAATATTGGAGATTTGATGCAGCCGAAAGTTGAGACTATTCAGCTGCCTGATAATTAAGCCAATGATGATAATGTTGAGGATATATGCTGTGGTGTAACATTTAATTGTTGAATGAGATGATCAGCAATAAACTCAGCATCTTTAGCAACATCCATAAAACGTCCTGAACCCCATGTGTTTAACCAAGGTAAACCAATAAAGCTTACTTCAGAGTCAACGGTAATACCGCGATCATGTTTTGGATATCCATTTGTCTGGAATATATCTAAATCAATCCAAGAATAGTCTGGTCTAAATCCGATACACCAAATGATTGAGGTGATGTTCTCTTCAACTAAATCGATATGGGTAATTTCCTGCTCTGGCTGCCAAAGTGGCTGATATACAGATGCTGGTTCTTCAGTCACAATATTATTTTTCTCTAGATAGTCATCAATAGAGGCATTAATACGATTGTAAGTTGCATCTGCCATATCTAAGTTCTGGATTAAATCTGGACGGAATACAAACTGACCTTCCTTATAATCCTCAAATCGTCCAAGCAGTCGCATACCTTCTAATGCAAATTTACGTAGATCAATATCACGACCACCATCTCGCCCAGTCACGTAATGATTAGTGCTGTTACGAACTTCTTCACTGTATCGATGATCTTTGACTGTAGTCTCGTAATAGCCCATTTCATAAAGCCACTTCACTACGTCTTTACCACGATAAAAACGTGCACAGCGTGGTGCATCTCCCGTAGAAAGATAGACCTTTTTACCAGCCAAATGTAGATCTTCAGCGATTTGGGCTCCCGATTGCCCTGAACCGACAACCAAAACATTACCTTCAGGTAACTGTTCCACATTAAAATATTGTTCTGAATGCAGAACTAACACTTGCTCAGGCACTTGATCACTTAGTCTTGGATAAATTGGGGTGTGATAACCACCAGCTGCTACAACTAATTGTTTAGCAGTAGTTGTACCTAAACTAGTTTCAATTTCAAAGTGTTGCGGTGCAATTTTTGCAACATGCTTAACCTGAACATTTAATAAAACTGGTGGACTCAGTTTTTCAATGAAGTCGTCTAGATATTCAACAATTTCATTTTTTTTCATAAATCCGTCAGGGTCATTGCCGTTATATGGATGCTCTGGAAGCAAGCATTGCCAATTGGGGGTAACTAAAGTGAAATTATCCCACCGTTTACTACGCCAGCTATGGGTTAACTCTGATTCTTTTTCTAGAATTACATGATCAATCCCTGCTTTTTGTAGATAATGACTGATACATAACCCTGCCTGGCCACTACCAACAATCACGACGTCATAATTTGGCTGTAAATCTTGAATTTGCATATTAAGCATCTTGTTCCCCTTATTCATTGTGCATTTCAGTAATTTCAATTTGGTCTTCGTCTTTTAAGGCGAATAAGTTAGCTTGGCGTTTAATCGTGGATAGGCTGTCCATGGCTGAACTACATGCAAAGCCATAACGTACTCGTACTCGTTCTGATGCAGCAGATAAGCCATCTTCAGCCAGCTTTAAAAACTGTATTGCTGGATATGAATGTCCTTTAGATAGATATTCATAAATCACCGTGGATGGAGAGTAATATTGAATCAGCTCGCCATTCGGCCATTTCACGGTAAAATTAACGCTAGGCATATGCTGCCTCCTTCTCTATCGGCTCAATCGGATCCGACTGAGCCTTTAACTTTTTTAAAATTTCGACATAGTTAAAACCAGTAAATTTTTGCTGATTAAAATCCCAAAATTGAGCACTTTGCTTCTGATCATGCACATGAACTTTTCCACTGGCATTACTTTCACCAATCACTGCACAGCAAATACCCTGACTTTCAAATAACTCAATGATCTCTTCGCATTCGCCTTCATCAGCTGTCAGCAAAAATCCATAACTTGGAAATATTTGTAGCCACGTCTGCCAGTCCACATTTTGTGGTTTTGGAATTTTTTGAAGGTCTATGTCTGCGCCACTTTGCGTTGCCTCAAGTAGCATGAGCAAACTGCCTAAAACACCTGCATTACTAATATCTCGTGCGGCATATACCACTCCTTGCTGGGCAAGTTGCGGCATTACTGAGAGCTGTGCTTGCAAAATACGCCCGGATACACGTTCAAAGCATTTCCAATACACAGTGTTGGGATGAAATTGACCTTGTAGATTTAAAGCAATCAAAATCTTTTGTTGTGGTTTAACATGCAAAACAGACAATAATTTTTGTGCTGTACCTTGAATGGCAACAGATAAAGCTGGCTGATAATTTTCAGCAATATTGCTATGTCCACCAATCATTGCCACATCATAGGCAGTACAAGCATCTTGCATGCCTTGCATTAACAATTGAGCATGCTCAACATTTGTATGCCAAAAGCTATTCACAACTGACAATGCACGACCACCCATTGCTGCAATATCACTGATATTTGCCATGACTGCAGACCAACCAGCAAAATAAGGATGATTAGCAACAAAACTAGGCAACATCCCTTCACACGCATGTAAAATATATTGTCCCTGGACGGCAACAGCAGCAGTATCATCTCCAGGGTAAGCGTACAAAGCTTGCAGAGAGTTGACTTTATCCAGATTCGGGATCATTACACTTTTGGCAATCACCTGTTTTGATTGCATAGCTGGAGTTTTTCTTAAATATTCAAGAAGTTGATTGAGTGATATCATCATTCCACCTCTTTTTGCATATAAGCCTGCATGACCACATGCTGTAGCGGATAATGCTCAATTTGAGCTTGCATCATCATGTGCGGAATTTCAGCAACCATTAATTCACGGACACTGTTCCAACATAATTTCTGAAAATAACGCTCATTTTGTTGCTGTACAGTCGCTAAGAATGTTTTACATCCTAGATTTTTTGCCGTCGTCACTGCTGCATTAATCAGTGCTTTCCCAATAGCATGATGATGGCGGTATAATGGCTCTACACATAAACGCCCACCCCACCATGTATTTGTTCCGTCTGGGAAAATACGCACAGCGCCTATTACACGATCATGCTCACCAAACATTTGCCCAATCGCAACAATACCTAGAGCTTTAAAGTCATATTCATCACGGTCTTCTTTTAGAATCTTTTGTTCATCGCGAAAAGTTGTCTCTCGCAGGCGATAATATTGACGACGTTCCCAGTCTTCAGTAACCACTTTGATAACAATGTCATCTGTGACAAACTGTTTAAGTTCTTCATTTAATTCTATTAACCATGGATAACCAGAAAGTTGCATACTATTTCTCCTACTCATAAGCTTTCAGTGAAGAACATGCTCCACATTTGGCACAACCCGCTTGAGTGTCTTCAGAGTTAAGTCCATGTAGACGGAGTTGCTCACCAATTTTTGGATAGAGTGCCTGCATAAAGGCTTGCTCGGGTTTTGAATGATGTTCAAGTGCTGTTCCCTGAATGGGTACAAATGGCACTACAAACGGATAAACGCCCATCTCGGTCAATTTAGCGGTCATTTCAATGATTTCATTTTCCGTATCACCTAGCCCAGCTAAGATATAGGTACTTACTTGTCCCCGACCAAATACCTCAACTGCCGCCTTAAATGCTGCAAAATAAGTATCGAGAGAAACCTCTGCTTTACCCGGCATAATTTTATGACGTACACGATCACTTACCGCTTCAAGATGCATACCAATTGACACCACACCTGCATCTTTTAACTTCTGAAACCATGTAAAATCATCGGGTGGTTCACATTGCACCTGTATAGGCAAATTCACTTCGGCCAAAATAGCTTTCACACTGTCATATAAAATCTCTGCTCCACGATCTGGAGTGTTGGGTGTGCCAGTGGTAATGACCATTTGCTGTACACCGTCGAGTTCCACAGCTGCTTTTGCAACTTCTGCGAGCTGCTCTGGACGTTTCCGAATTAAAGTACGACCACTTTTTAACGATTGGTCGATCGAACAAAATTGACAAGCCGTAGCTTTATCATTCATACGAATGCAATGTTGTAATACTGTTGTTGCCAAGACGTCGTGGCTATGCAAAGTTGCAATTTGCTCATATGGAATATCTTCGTCAGTGGTCAAGTCATAAAACTTTGGACGAGATGGGGCTGTTAAAGTTGCTACAGGAATCCTGTTTTTAAATACGATCACTTGGTCAGAATCTGGATCAGCTTTAGCACTGTATGGAGACTCTTGTGCAGCTAGATTCAACACTGGAATCATCACCGTCTGCCCATCTAGGCTGAGTGCTTTATGATCACTTGGCCCTGCACCGCCCTTACGAGATAGACCAAATTCACCGTCCCATTTCAGACCGTTACATTGCAAATCAGTCAAAAGTTGTATTGCAGACATACTCGCCCCCTCTCTTTAGAATTGGTTTAATAAGCTTTAAACCTGCTCTTCTGTAAATCTGGAAATTTTTTCGAGATTTGTTAAATCCGAGGATTCAACTTTAAGCTCATGCAATACCTGTGTCGGACGACGATCAATCAATAAACTTAACAATTCTGGGCGGCTATAATGACCAACTGAATCCATCATGCGTTTACGTTTATCAATTAATGAAAAATCAAGATCCGCGATACTGTATCCTTCACCCTGAGTAATAGGTTCGGCCAAAAATTTCCCTTCAGGCGAGACAATAGCGGTGAAGCATCCACCCGAAATTGGGCCAATTTCACAACCGGTATCTTTCATAATTTGTTGTTGTTGCTCTGGATGTAGCCATGCAGTCGCATTAACTACGAAACAACCTGACTCCAAAGCATGGTGCTGAATAGTGGCGCTTATCTGATCTGCGAAAATTTGACCAACCAATGATCCTGGAAACATTGCTGCGTGAATTTGTTCACCATCGGCCATTAAGGCAAAACGTGCCAAAGGGTTGTAATGCTCCCAACAAGCCAGTGAACCCACACGTCCCACAGCAGAATCAATTGCACGTAAACCACTGCCATCGCCTTGTCCCCATACCATACGCTCATGATAAGTTGGGGTGATTTTTCGACGATGCTGAATGATTGAACCATCAGCATCAAATAACAGCTGTGCGTTGTAGATTGTTCCACCCGCGCGCTCATTAATCCCAATAGAAACTACCATTTTTGCTTCAGCACAGGCTTGACCAATCGCAAAGGTTGCTTCAGAAGGGACAACTACAGATTCATTGAGCAGTTTTAAATGTTCCTTACCCATTGCAAACGGTGGTTGTACAAAAGAAAAGTAAGGGTAATAAGGCACTACCGTTTCAGGAAAAACAGCAAACTGTACGCCTTGTTTACCTAACTCGAAAATCGTATTACAGATTTTTTGTACGGTTTCCTTTTGGTTATAAAGCACTGGACTACACTGTACTGCTGCTGCTTTTACAATCTGATTCATGTCTTATTCCCCTTTCTTAAATCTTTAAACAGTCCAAGTATCAATGATCAGTGCATTGTCACGACGCATCAGTAATTTTAAGTCCATTACATCCAAAGGATTGATTGGACGAATCCCTGGCATTAATGCTTTTTCGGTTTGACCATATAGCGCTTGTAATGCGAATCGGCAGGCATAAACTTCACCACCTTCTTCCATAAAGGCTCTAAGTTGATTATTCACTGCCAAATGTCCCGGAAATGCTTCTGCACCCAATGTTGGAAATCCACGTTGTACCCCCAACTGCACACCTGGACCGTACAGCAAAATTTTGGTTTCAAAACCTTTGCGTAATAATCGTTTTGCTTGTAAGACATTGACCAAGCCAATAGAACCTTCAAAGGCAACGGTGTGGAAAGTCACCAATGCTTTTTCACCCGGCTGAGCTTTTACATCCTCAAATACTTTTTCTTCATAATCGACAAGAAAATCACCATCTTTGTATTGTTCAATATCTACTTTAGGCATAGCCGTTCCTCATATCTACGGTTTCGATTCAACCAACTGTTTTGGTCTATCCGTGTTATTGCGAGAGCCGTGCCAACATGATTAAAATGCTGTTTTAAAATTCTTATATTCTTGAAAAATATATTTTTATTATTTATTCAAGAGAGCTTTATAAAAATAAGAATGTGTTGAATAGCTACGATTTTTCGTAGTATTATGAAAGTTCATAGTTAAGATTACGATTTTTCATAGCATGAATAATATTGACTTTATTTCTGATTGGGCATCTTCTGAAGATTCGATTCGCCCGCTTGCTTTTGAGCATACATCTCAAGCATTAATCGTGATCGACCCACATCAAAATCGCTTTATCGATTTGAATATTAGCGCGTCTCAATTATTACGCTATGAACGACATGAATTGATTGCCAAAACAGTTACTTCTGTTTTTGGACACATCAATCAATTGCCACATCTTATGGCGTTTACAGATGAAGCACTCAGTAAGGGTTATGCTTGGAACAATGAGCTATATGCTTTTGATAAAGAACATGAAAAAATACAACTCGATGTCACCGCCATTCGTCTGCCTTATAAAAATAAAAATCTACTCATTTGGTCATTGGTCGATGTCAAAGATCTTGAATTACGCCAATTTAACAAAAATGCTGACAAGGTCATTCGTGCAGGGCTAAAAGAATGGCAAGCCTTACAAGAGCTGTTTATTGACTCAGATACAGGCAAACATTTATTACTGAGTTCCGTTGGTGATGGTATTTATAGCATTAATAAACAAGGACTATGTACCTTTATTAATCCCGTTGGCGCAAAAATGTTAGGTTTGGAGTCCGATGCTGTATTGGGTAAAAATATTCATAAAATCCACCATCATACCCATGAAACTGGAGAACATTACCCTGTAGAAGAATGTCCCATCTATGCTGCCGTACAAGATGGAATTGTTCATGAAGGCATCCAAGAAGTTTTCTGGCGACGTGATGGTAGCTATTTTCCAGTCGAATTTACCAGTACGCCCATCATCCGTGACAGTGAAATCATTGGTGCTGTGGTGGTCTTCCGAGATATTACTGAACGTTTAAATACTGAAAAACAACTCACACATGCGCTAGAAGAATTACAAGATTTAAAAAGCCGCTTAGAGCAACAAAATGAATATCTACAAGAAGAAATTTTACAAGAAAATCAATATCATGAAATTGTAGGTAATAGCCCAGCCATTCTACAAATTATTGAAAAAATAAAAGTGGTTGCACCTACTGATGCGAATGTCATGATCTATGGAGAATCAGGAACTGGAAAAGAGTTAATCGCACGTGCCATCCACCAGTCCAGTCACCGTAAACAGCATCCACTGATTCGTGTGAACTGTGCGGCGATCCCCTCTGAATTATTTGAAAGTGAATTCTTCGGACATGTTAAAGGTGCTTTTACAGGCGCAGTTCGTGATAGGGCTGGACGCTTTGAACTTGCCGATCAAGGGACTTTATTTTTAGATGAGATTGGCGAGATTCCACTCGAATTACAAAGTAAATTGCTCCGAGTATTGCAAGAAGGGACTTTCGAAAGAATTGGGGAAGAAAAAACACGACACGTTGATGTCAGGATTATTGCTGCCACTAATCGAAAATTAAAAGAAGAAGTGAAGCTGAAAAACTTCCGTGAAGACTTATATTTCCGTCTGAATGTATTCCCAATCCATTCTCCTGCATTACGTGAACGTAAACAGGACATTCCTTTACTGGTCTCGCACTTTACCAAGCTGATCAGCGAAAATCGTAAAGTGCCTTATTTACCTTTTTCACAAAAGCATATCCTCGAACTGCAACACTATGACTGGCCAGGTAATATTCGTGAATTACAAAATGTGTTGGAACGTGCATTAATCACTGCCAAACACGGTGCTGTTTCTTTCCAATATTTACTGGAACAAGAACCATCTCAGACCGTACAGCACAATCACGCCGCAGCAATCGAACAAATCCTGACGATACAACAACTCAAACAGTTAGAAACGACAAATCTTCAACTGGCAATCAAACAATGCGAAGGGAAAATTTTTGGTGATGAGGGTGCAGCTAAACTGTTAGGCATTAATCCTACGACACTAATTTCAAAATTAAAAAAAATGGGAATTGAATATTAAAAACCTCTCTTAAAAGCATGATCGAACTTGATCATGCTTTTCAACCAGAAATTAAATATTAAACCCCTTATGTATCTAAAAAGATTAATATTTCATTACTTGTATGGGTTTGATACTTAAGACAGAGGCATTCCTTCGTCAGCAGTAAAATGGATATCAAATGGCTTATTGGTAATAAACAACATCAAAACATCATTATCACTTCGTGCAGGCTTTGTTGCACAAACCTATCTGTAAAGGGTTTTTCAGCGATATAATTTTCAAATGAAGAAGCCTACACACAA
>NZ_JBLZXR010000088.1:0-6233 GCF_050285345.1 Acinetobacter sp. | reverse complement strand
TCATAAAAAAATGAGCGTATTGGCATACACTCATTTTTACTACATTTTTCTAATGTTTGCTTAACTGACTGGCATTAACTCTTCGGAGTGCTTTTTTTTATGCTATTGTGATTAAAGTTGAGTAATAAATAATCGATTTGTGTTTTATAAAACTGACTTATTGAGATGCTAGCATGGCCTAAATACGATTTTAAATGAAACAAAAGAAGAGGTCGGTATATGATGGATAATCAACTAGAACACATTCGTGACATTTGGGTAAATGCCTTTTTTACAGGTAATTATGCCACCTTGGCAGACTATGAAGATGAACACTTTAAGGTGGTTTATGAGCAAGATGGACGCGTAGAAAGTAACTATACGCGCTATGAGCAGATTGCTCATGCGGTAAAGAATGGGGTATGGAAACCACAGAAACCTGATGTGGCATTTGAAGAATATGAGTTTAATCGTGACCAGACTGAATGCAAAATTTTGATTGGTTTGACAGAAAGCAAACAGCAAATTCAGGAAATCTGGCGCTTTGATCAAGGCTGGAAAATTCTGGAATTACGCTTTCTAAAAGCAAAAAAAGATCAGCATTCTGTGCTTTAAAACAGAGATCAACCCACAAGATAAACTGATCATCTGATCTTAAAATGCTGTGCTAAAAAGACAAAAATATTGAAAATATGGATAAGTTTGGTGAATATTCACATATAATAGTCAATAAAATCAAAGTTAATTATAATTGTGGATATCATTTTATGATGAAACTTATCCACATGGAGTGTGGTGGTTTGTTTTGAATTTAAAACTTAAAATGAATCTAAATACACATTTTGAATTTAAAATCATAAGTGCTGGGAATTCTTTTTAGAGGGTATTATTTGAATTCAAAGTTTTTGAATATTGGTTGTCTGAACCGCTGGTTATTGCTGTGAACAGTTGAGCGATTGATCTACCAAGCAGTGGAATAATTCACGTCAGATTGAACGATCTAAAATCAGAGAATCATGATTTGATGATGATTAAATCATGTTTAGTAAAATTAAAAAATCACCGTGGAACATTAAATTTCACGGTGATTTATTTTTAAGCAATCGATTAGCTGAGCTTAATAGTGTGGTTCAGCATCACTTTTGATGGATTTTAGACTTCAAAACTACTTTCCATTTCTTCCAATTCCATCATTAATTCAAGCATTTGCTCTTCAATTACTTCAAGTTTTGCTTTGAGTTCAGTTTGTTCATTCATTAATTTAAGTAAGTCATCTTTACGGTTGGCTTCGTATAAAGTGCTATCCGCCAGTAGCGTTTCAATTTCGCTTAAGCGTGGTTGCAGTTTGCCAATTTGCACTTCATTTTTTTCAATATTTTTACGAATTGGGCGGGTCAGCTCACGTTGACGTGCGGCTTCTTTACGCTGTGCTTCTTTATCTACTTTTGAAATCGTTGCTTTGACTTCAACTTGAGATTTGATTGGCTCAGGTGCTTGTTGACTATTTTTCATTAAATCCAAACGCGCCTGACGTAACCAGTCCGCATAAGCCACTAAGTCACCGTCAAATTCACGACATTTTCCGTTATGAACCAGCAACAGTTCATCACAAACACTGGCAATCAATTGACGTTCGTGAGATACCAAGACCACAGCGCCTTCAAAATCTTGTAGGGCCATGGTCAGAGCATGACGCATATCCAAGTCTAAATGGTTGGTCGGTTCATCCAGAATCAGGACGTTTGGACGTTGCCAAACAATTAGTGCTAGTGCTAAACGCGCACGCTCCCCCCCGGAGAAACCTTCACTTGGCGTATCCATGCGTTCGCCACTAAAGCCGAAACTACCTAAAAATGAACGTAAGGAGGCTTCACTGATTTTTTTATCAGCAATTCTCGATAATTGCAGCATAGGACTGGCGTTACCATCCAAAGCATCCATTTGATGCTGGGCAAAATAACCGATATTCAATAATTCAGAAGCTTTACGCGTACCTTGTAATAAAGCTAAATCACCAACCAAGGATTTAATCAGGGTTGATTTACCAGCACCGTTCATCCCGAGTAAACCAATACGGCTGGTTGGGGTAATTTGTAGATTGACATTGGTCACAATCAGTTTGTCGCCGTAACCAATATCTGCATGTTCTATTTGGAGTAGCGGCGAACTCATTTTTGTTGGTTCACGGAAACTAAAGGTAAATGGCGTATCGACATGCGCTGCCGACAATTCCTGCATCCGTTCTAACTGTTTAATCCGGCTTTGTGCCTGTTTAGCTTTGGTGGCTTTGGCTTTAAAACGGTCAATAAACTTCTGTAAATGCGCACGTGTTTCGAGTTGCTTTTCATAAGCTTGTTGTTGTTGAGCCAAGCGTTCAGAACGGGTGCGTTCAAAGGTTGAATAGTTACCTGTGTAGAGCATGAGTTCTTGATTTTCAATATGTAAAATATGATCGGTAACCGCATCTAAGAAATCACGGTCATGTGAAATCAGAATTAAAGTCCCTTCATAAGCTTTGAGCCAATCTTCTAACCATAAAATAGCATCTAAGTCTAAGTGGTTGGTCGGTTCATCCAATAATAACAGGTCGGAACGACTCATCAGGGTACGCGCTAAGTTTAAGCGCATGCGCCACCCCCCAGAGAAACTTGACACATTGAGCTGAGATTGATGTTCAAAAAAACCCAGACCGGCCATCAATTGTGCAGCTTTAGAAGGTGCGGTATAGCCATGAATTTCATCGAATCGACCATATAAATGCGCCAATTCATCATTGTTTAAATTTTCTGGATGTTCAAGTTGGTGTTGAATATTCCAATATTCTTCATCGCCTGAAAGCACAAAATCGATGGCTTTCATCTCCAGTGCTTTAATTTCCTGCGCCATGTGTGCGACTGTCCACACGGCTGGACGGGTTAGTGAGCCACCGTCAGATTCCATACCACCAAGTAAGGCCGAAAATAAGGTTGATTTTCCTGCGCCATTGACCCCAGTGAGGCCGATTTTCCACCCTGGATGCAATTGCATTGATGCTTTTTGAAATAAAACTCGGCCACCGCGGCGAATGGAAAGTTGGTCTAACTGAATCATGGAACTGTCTAAGTAAGATGAATGTGCGGCTATTCTAATAGATGCCTTGGCAAAAGAAAAAAACAAAGCACCTCAACTATCTGAAAAAATGTGACACCTGACATTGGTTTATGTATATTAAATGCGCAATATCATATTAATAATAATTCAACCTTTTGTTTTGAAAGGATAAATAAAAATATTAGGAAGATGAAAAATGAAAAAAGGAATTCTCGTTTTATCTGCTGCAGGAGCGTTATTCAGTACACCAAGCTATGCCAATCAAAAAGTGTGTGTCTTTGATTTATTAGGCAAAGCAGGGGAATCTTATAAACTTCTAGAGGAATGGTCGCTGGCCAGTAAGGCGTGGGGTGCTCAAGTTCAACTGTTGGCGTATCAGGACGAATCCAAAGTTGAGAAAGACTTTAAAGATGGAGTATGTGACGCATTTTATATGACTTCGATGCGCGCACGAAATTATAACAAATTTGTAGGTTCGATTGATGCAATTGGGGGTGTGCCCAACAATACGATTGCACAAAAAGCCATTATTTATGCGTTGGATAAACGCAATGCAAAGCGTTTAATGACCAATGTTGGTAAAGACAGTTATGAAGTGGCGGGAATTGGTCAAATTGGTTCAGCATATATTTTTGTACGTGATCGTAAGATCAATACCTTAGAAAAAGCTGAAGGCAAGAAATTTGCAGTGCTGCATTATGACTATGCACAAAAAGTGATGGTTGATCGCGTTGGCGCAGTTCCCGTCATGTCTGAAATTTCTAATTTTATTCGAAAATTTAATCATGGTGAGGTTGAGATTGTTGCAGCACCAGCCTATGCCTTTAAGCCCTTGGAAATCTCTAAGGGTTTAGGCAGCACCGGAGCGATGGTGAATTTCCCTGTAGTCAATGTCACGGCAGATCTGATTATTCGTGACAATAAATTTCCTGCTAACTTTGCGAGCCAATCCAGACAATGGTTTATCAAACAACTATAGCTAAATTCTAAAAATATTAGCACGTAAAAATAGCTGTAAAATTCCATTCTTTAAGGTCTTTGGTGTACTGAAGAGTTAAGTAATCAGCTATACCAAAAAGTTTTGCGATGGTCAAACGTCTAGAAGCTGAAATTCCGGCAAAATATAAAATGAATTTAAGTAAAGAAGACCAAGTTAAATATCAGAGAATTTTACGTGAAGGGCGCATGGATCTAACCCAACAAGGTATTTATGATGCGATGATGATGACGGTACTCAAAAAAGCACGTTGTACCATTGAACGGACTAACTTTGAATGTTCCATGGCTGGAGAATAAATCATTTCTTTTATCAGTTTGTAAATGATTAAAGGGGATGAAAATAGCCTATATTTGATTATATTATTCCTAATAGTCTGATTATTAACATAATAATTATCAATAAATACGGTGATAAAAATCAAAAAATTGCACAATAGGCCGAACTGACAAAAATAAGTTGAGTAAATGCTCTATTTTTTTTTAAATAACTTGCTTACTATCAGTTGCGTGTATGGATACCCCTGAACCATAAAAAAGATTGAAAAAGGACAATATAATGAAGAAAACACTCCTATCCTTAGCGACATTTGCTGTAGTGGGCTTTGCAGGTTCTGTGCAGGCTGTAAAAGTTGATATCTGTGTATTTGACTTACTGGGTAAGTCTGGTGAGTCGTATCAAATGGCTCAAGAATGGGCACTGGCAGCAAAGGGCTGGGGGGCTGATGTTAATCTTATTCCACGTCAAGACGAAGCCGTAGCGGATAATGATTTTAAAGCAGGTAAATGCGATGGCGTATTTATGACTGCCATGCGTGCGCGCCAGTACAACAAATTTGCCGGTTCTATTGATGCACTCGGCGGTGCACCAAGTAATGCAATTGCACAACGTGCGATTACCTTCGCATTGGATCAACGTAATGCGACAAAAATGGTCAGTAATTTGGGTGGTAAAAAATATGAAGTTGCTGGGATTGCACCGTTAGGTTCAGCGTTTATTTTTGTTCGTGATAAGAAAATTGACTCGATTGAAAAAGCCGCAGGTAAGAAGTTTGCGGTATTGGGTTATGACGATGCACAAAAAATTATGGTGCAACGCGTTGGTGCGCAAGCGGTAATTTCCGATGTCTCTAACTTTGTGGCAAAGTTCAACAATGGTCAGGTTGATATGGTCGGTGCACCTGCCTATGCCTATAAGCCTTTAGAGATTTATAAAGGTTTGGGCACCAATGGTGCAATGTTTAACTTCCCTGTACTACAAGTCACTGCGGACTTTATTATCCGTCCAGATCAGTTCCCTGCAGGTTTTGGTCACAAGTCTCGTGATTGGTTTGTGAAAAACTTACCAAAAAGTATTGCAATGATTAATCGTTTGGAGGGTGGTATTCCTGCGAAATACAAAATGAACTTAACTGCAGAAGATAAAACTAAGTATCAAAAATTATTGCGTGAGGGTCGTATGGATATGACGAAACGTGGGATTTATGATGCCGGGATGATGTCGGTATTGAAAAAAGCTCGTTGTTCTGTTGATAAAGCCAATTTTGAATGTTCACTTGGCGGTGAATAAGCAGAAATATAAAGAAAAAAGCCTGGATTGATCCGGGCTTTTTTGGCAAATAAAAACAAGAGATAAAACAAAAGCGTATAAAAATAAGGAAAGTGACGATGAAACCATGGACAAAGGCATTAACTCTGGGTGCAGCACTTATGGCTGTGACAGGGGCAGTACAAGCCAAACAAGTATTCTGTGTATTTGATCTGGTTGGTAAAAATGGCGATGTTTTTACCCTAATGAAAGATTATCAATTGGCCGCTAAAAATTGGGGGGCTGATATTGAATTGCGCGTAGGTCAAAACGAAGCAGTCATTGCAGAGGATTTTAAAGCAGGAAAATGTGACGGCATCAGTATTACAGGGATGCGTGGCCGGCAGTTTAATAAGTTTACAGGTTCACTGGATGCAATAGGGGCAATTCCCGACTTAAAACTAGCTGTGAAAGTGATGCAAGGTTTAGCGAGTCCAACCTTTGCCAAAAGTATGCTGCATGGAAAATATGAAATCGCTGGGGTGATTCCTGTTGGGGATGCATATTTATCACTTGGAGCGTAAAACCTCGTGGTTCAGCACGAGGATATAAGCGACTGGCGTAAGCCATACGACATGGA
>NZ_JBLZXR010000087.1:0-11488 GCF_050285345.1 Acinetobacter sp. | reverse complement strand
CATGAACATTCTTGCGCTTGGGCATAAGCGTCTAGCTGTAGGAATCACCTCCGTTTAAGGGAGGTGAGGATGTCAAATAGGGTCTATGCAGTGTAACAGGATACAGATTGAGGCTAAAAGTTGATTTTCTGCAAATGATGACTCAAACAAGGTTCATTGATCAGGACTTTTAAGGAGTGAAAATAGACAGGGTTGGATGGAATTAACAAATTATGGACAAATGGTACTAGACGAAAAAAGCAACATTTTCTAAAATGCCGCCATTAAAAAAATATACATAATAACAATGCTCAAAAATATACATGCCATGGTGGAAAGCTTTGGCCTTAGTGTACAAAAACGTGCACTGCATATTCATTTTTCCAATGAAGCGCTAAATTCTGAAGTTTTTATTCAGCGGATTGAAGGTCAACACCAGATCAATCAAGGCCTTCGTGTGGAAATTATTTGCCTGTCGACCAATGCACATTTGGCACTCAAACAATTTATTGGCTGCCGTGTTGCTGTTGATCAGGTCACTGATTTGGGAGAGCTCAGTCGTATTACCGGTCTAATCACGGGGGCGAGCCAAGGCCAAAGTGATGGCTCACTGACGATCTATAAGTTGATCATTGAAGATGCGACCGCCCTGTGGCATAAGCGCCGTAATAACCGTGTATTTATGCATAAATCGGTGCGAGAAATCACCGAAGTGTTGTTTAGCGAATGGCAGCAAAAAAGTG
This sequence comes from Acinetobacter sp., assembly GCF_050285345.1. GTDB lineage: Bacteria > Pseudomonadota > Gammaproteobacteria > Pseudomonadales > Moraxellaceae > Acinetobacter. The sequence goes on along the minus strand of NZ_JBLZXR010000087.1, from coordinate 10,766 downwards.
CCTTATTTGCCGCCAGTTTGAGTCTAAATTTGGATGGATTGAGCCGAAGCTATGATGTACGGCCATTTACCATGCAAGCCAATGAAAGTGATTATGATTTTTTGACTCGACTTTGGCGGAGCGAAGGTATCAATTGGCTGATTGATGAAGCAGAACTATTCGTGGCATTTTCAGCATCTGCGATACAAGCCCAAGCACTTCGATTAATTGATACGAATTCAGTATTTACAGCACTAAATCGTCAGAAAATTCGTTTCCATCGTAGTCATGCCACCGAGCAGCGGGATACGATTACCGGTTTTGTGGCAGCACGTTTTTTGCAATCTACCACAATTCAGACTCAGCGTTGGCAAGCTCAAGATTTAGCCCAAGATCAAAGTAGTGTATTGCTCAGTTCGCATCAGCATAGTGCACAACAGGAAAATGAAACTTTAAGTTTAGAGCAAGCATGGACCATTAGTTCGACGTGGACCTGTGATTTAAACGGCGAAGATCACAGCACGGGTGCGAGCGGTCAGCAACTGGAAAAATTAAATCTACAGTTAAACCAATATCAAGAATTACAAGCAAAATATTTTACGGCAATGAGCAGTGTGCGCGATGCTCAGGTCGGTTACTGGTTTGAATTGTTGAATCATCCGGAGATTGACCAACATGATCTATCTGAACGTGAATTTCTGATTTTAGGAAAAGCATTTTATAACCAAAATAATTTACCCAAAGATATCTTGGTGCAACTGGATAAATTATTAATAGCAAGTCGTTGGTCATCCATCGGTGATGAACGTCAGGCCAATGAATTATATGTGGTTCGACGTCAAATTGCCGTAGTGCCAGATTATGATCCATTGCAACATCGGCCTACGGCATTTCCACAACGGGCCAAAGTGGTTGGGCCTGAAGGTGAATCGATCCATGTTGATGCTTGGGGGCGAATCAAAGTTCGTTTTACTTTTACTCGAACTGAGGATCACGGTCACGATGGCGGTGCGGGCAGCAATGATAATGATTCGGATTCGGCCTGGGTCGATGTTTTGACCCCGTGGGCGGGTGAAGGTTATGGCGCACGTTTTCATCCTCGGGTGGGTGAAATTGTGGTGATCGATTTCTTTGAAGGGGATGTGGATCGACCTTTTGTGGTTGGACGTATTCATGAAGCTGAACGCCATCAGACCATGTTTGATTTAAAAGGCCAGTTGCCACATACCAAAAAACTCAGTGGTATTCGTTCACAAGAAATTGCCGGTGCAGGGTTTAACCAGCTACGTTTTGACGATACTACGGGTCAAATTAGTACCCAATTACAAAGTAGTCATGCAGCAACGCAGTTGAATTTAGGCAATTTGAGTCATCCAAAAGATACCGACAGTAGCCATGGGCGTGGTGAGGGTTTTGAACTGAGGACAGATGCTTGGGGCGCAATGCGGGCTGGAAAAGGCTTGTTAATTAGTACCTATGCACAAGACAAAGCCGTTGCAGATCATTTAGCGGCAGCAGAAGCACAATCTTTATTGAATCAAGGTCATGAGCGCATGAATATGCTGAGTGGGCTTGCGGTAAAACAACAAACGGATGCGTTGAATGTCATCAATCGTTTACCCAAATTGATTCATTCTTTGGAGTTGAAAAGTGCAAATGAGGCAGTTCAAGCGACTGTTGGTTTGTTTAAAAATGCCGTGAGTCGTGACCCAATTTCAGCATTGAAAAATAGTGGTGATTTTATTGATGATATTAAGAGTTTTGCTAAAGACACAAAAAATATTGTTGATGAGTTCAAAGATTTTTATCAAGACTCGAAGGAAAGCTTTGATAATTTAAAGGGTTTTATTGAAAACATTGAAGCGCATGGCTCGGATATTTTAAAAGGTAAGTTGATTAGTCTAAAGGATAAGTTTGACTCCGATCCGCTCGAAGCATTGAAAGATGTCGGTAAAGTCTTAGCGAATGTTGAAATTAAGGATTTTGATTTAACCAGTGTCTGCGGAACTTTTAGTAAAGGCAGTAAGTTAGACATTGATCCTTCACAAGCTTTGAATTCTTTGCAAGGTTTTATGGAGAGTTATACCCAAGGGCTTGAAAATAGCAGGGATCATAAGAAACAAGAACAAGGCAAAATTTTCCGCCAAGCTTTGATGTTGTTGGCTTCTCCAAATGGGATTGCTTTAACCACACCTGAAGACATCATTTTACAAGCTTCGCAAGATATTGCAGAAAGTGCCAGTGGTTCGATCAATTTGAGTGCGCAGAAAAATATTGTGGCACATGCACAGGATAAGGTCAGTTTATTTGCCGCTCAAAAAGGTTTGAGTGCTTATGCAGCAAAGGGACCTTTGAAAGTTCAGGCTCAGGATGATTTGGTTGAAATTATTGCGAAAAAAGTGATTAAGCTGATTTCCACGGAAGATAAGATTGAAATTACCAGCCCGAAAGAAATTGTACTGACGGCGGGCGGTTCGCAGCTGAAAATTAATGGTAATGGAATTTTCACTACGACTGGCGGAAAATTTGAGAGTAAGGCTGGGCAGCATTTATTTACGGGTGGTAACAAAGTGGTTTATGAAGTGCCACAACTTCCGAGTAATGTGATGTATAGCAATAAGCTCGATGTTTATGATTTGTTCTGGGAAAGTGATTTTAGTAATCTAACTTATAAGGCTTTTATACCTGAAACAAATGCTGTTGTCAGTGGACAAATTGATGAGCATGGGCGTACAGGAAAAGTGGGAAATGAAGAACAATTAAATGTAAAGTTTTTAGTAGGAAAAGAACAAGAGTTTTGGGATGTGATTATTGAAGAGTGGGAAGATGAGGATTTTAATTTAGGTGTAGAAAAAAATGAAAAATAAGTGCTTGGTAACATTCATCTTATTAGATTTGTTAGGATATCCAATCAAAAATGCTAGGTATCAAGTCAAAAATGGCAATCATTTAATAGCTGAAGGGGTAACTAATTCTAAAGGTGCTATTGTAGATATTAGTAGAGATAAAGGGGTAGTTCTTGATATATATTTTCAGAATATTTTTAATCAAATGCAATTTATTAATAAGGTGCGTCTTGAGAAAAGTCATGCAATTGTTAAATTATATAGTCCTTCATTATTAATAAAAACACAATTGAGAGAGAATGGAGTTTCAGGTCAATATAAAAGAAAAACCTACAAGGTAAAAAAAGGCGATACTTTACAAAAAATTTCAAAAGCCACAAATGGTAGTATTACTGAAATTCAAAGAATTAATAAAATTAGGGATGTAAATAAAATTTGGGAAGGACAAATTTTAAAAATTCCAACATCTGAAAGAACACAACCAGCACAGCATGAAAATAATACTCAAGGTACTCATAATTCATCACAAAAAGCTAACAGTTCTAACTCTAGTAATAATAAATCTTCAAACAATAATGATGGAAAAGATGACCATTGGTTTGGGTCGTTAGCAAAAGTACCAGATTTTCTACCTAATTTTGATGCTGAAAATACGTATAATTATATAAAAAATCAATTGTTTGGTGGAGAATCCCCTAACCTCGCTAATGCTAATACTCAGAGTCAAACCACAGGTAGCCCTAAACAAAATTTAACAAATCACAAAGCTAATATTATTTTCCCTTTTAAAGTTAAACCTATCAATGATATTGGTGGGGAATTACCTAGTTATTATTGGGGTGCTAAACTTAATGATACAAATGCATCAATGGCAATTTTTGGTAGAAATAGAGATGCTAATAGAAAACATGCTGGCAGGGATTTGTATTCTAATTGTAAACCAATAGGTCAGGCTGAAATTGGGTTTGAAGTAGTAGCTATCGCGCCAGGTAAAGTGATTGCTTCACAAGGTTTTTATTTACAGACTAATCAAGTAAGTATTAGGCATAAAACTGATGATGGTAGAGAATTTATAATTAGGTATGGAGAATTAGATCCAGCATCGATAACGCTTAAAGTAGGAGATACTGTTGTTCAAAAACAGATTATAGGAAGAACTGGGGTTATGAAGGGAGATAAGGGAGGGCGAATTTAAACATGAGGTGCGACAAAGTTTACAATGAGATGCTTAAAATATGAAAATCAAATGCACATTAAATAAAAGCCGACTCTCGTCGGCTTTTATTTATTTAACCTTCTAAAACTTCTTCTAACAACTCTTCACTCGGTGCAAAATAGTACGCACCATCAACCGCAGTGACGAAATGAAGTAAACGATCATGGATACCATCACCACTGGTACCAAACATACGAATTAACATACTGTCGATAATGCTGAGATCCTTGGTGTAAGCAATAAAGAATAAACCTTGATCACCACGACCATCTCCATAAGGCAATGAATGACGCAAAATTGCTAACTCTTCACCTTCATTATCTTCCACCACGGTACGTGATACATGTGAATTTTCAAGTTGAACGTCATCGTCTAATTCAATGGACTCAAGCTTAGTACGACCAATTACATGCTCTTGTGCATCAACTTTGAGTTTTTTCCATTTATCTAAATTGTGAGCATAGCGCTGTGCAAATACAAAAGAACCATCTGCAAAAATACCGGCTTCTTCACCTAATAATGCAGTTTCAGCGCGATCATCAGGGAATTGGGGGTTTTCTGTACCATCAATAAAACCGGTTAAATCGCGACCATCAAAATTACGGAAGCATACACGTTCATCTAAAACCTCAACTTTATCTTGAATCCCATCAAAAAATGATTGGCTCAAGGCAAAACAAAAGTCTGTACGTTGTGCCGCAATGTGAATCAATATATCGGCTGGAACCACAGGCATATGAAATGAACCTTGAATGGCTTCCAGTTGTTTAAAACCAGCAGGAGACTGGGCATAAAGTTGAGCCCATAATTCAGGACCAAAAGCGACGGAAGTTTTAATTTGTGCATTGGGATGCTGGGTAATTAAACGATCACGAGTTGTGAACAAATCTTCCAGTTTTTCTTTTAATTCAGCAATCGTTAAATCTTTTAAACGCAAAACAATAAAACGGGCATGATCTGATGGTAATGGCAAAATTACAGATTGGGCAGACATTCATGGCTCCTAAAAATTATAATTTCTGTGTGGTTTTCTGTATTGTGCCTCAACAGGATGGATGTGTGTAGCCTACATTTCTATTTTTAAATTGTATTTTACCCTGAAAATAGAGGAAATATCATATAATACAAGCCCATTTCTAGCTTGAGCAGCTTATGTCCTATCAAATTTGGATCGCATATATGTTGGCATGTTGGGTGATTAGTATCTCACCAGGTGCAGGTGCAATTGCTTCAATGTCGAGTGGTTTGAATTATGGATTTAAGCAGGGCTATTGGAATGTGCTCGGTCTGCAATTGGCACTTTTGCTACAAATTGGTATTGTCGCGGCTGGGGCAGGAGTGCTGTTTGCCACCACACCATGGGCATTTCTGGCAGTGAAGTGGTTTGGAGTGGGCTATTTACTGTATTTGGCATATTTACAGTGGACAGCACCGACTCAGTCAATTGAAATTCAGCAAGATTTACCGAGTACATCTCGTTCAAAATTGGTTTTACATGGCTTTTTAGTCAATATGAGTAACCCCAAGGCAATTGTATTTTTATTGGCGGTATTACCACAATTTTTAGACTTATCGAAACCGCAATGGATTCAGTATGTGATTATGGCAGCGACCATGATAACCATTGATTTGATCGTGATGGCAGGTTATACCGGTTTAGCAGCCAAAGTGCTTCGACTGCTCAAATCACCTAAGCAGCAAAAATATATGAACCGTACTTTTGCGGTGTTATTTGCTTGTGCTGCCAGCTTATTAAGTCTCGTTCATCAATAAATACGTTGAGAACAGCATAAAAAAGTCATGCAGTTGCATGACTTTTTTTATTGTTTAGTTGAGCAATAAAACTCAAACCATCTTCTTGAATTTTTGTACTATAAAAATGAGGGCAAATAATATCGCCATGGTGAGTACAATGGTTAAGCCTGTTGACGTGTTGAGTCCAGCACTTGACCATAAACCTACTGTGATGCCTACTTGTGCGATGAGAAATGACCCAACCACCATCTGTTTAGGTGAGTTTGCCAATAAACGGGCAGTTAAGGCTGGAATTACTAATAATGCGCCCATCAATAAAGAGCCGACAGCACGTAAAGCCAATACCGTAAATAAAGCCAAGAGCAGCATAAAAATCAAACGTTGCCATTTGGCACTTACACCTTCACTGACTGCAATGTCGGGATCAATAGCAATTTGAATCTGAGATTGCCAACTTTTATACAGTACTGCGAGTGCGACCAGAATAACTCCAGCAAAAATAGGTAAATCAGACCAAGAAATCGTGAGCAAATCCCCAAATAGATAGCTGAGTAATTCAGGTCTTAGACTTGGTAAATGTTGAATAAACAGAAGCCCTGAACAAAGCAATGTCGCTGAACAGAGGGCTAAGAGGGCATCATTGGGTAAGCGAGGATCATGCAGTACCCATAAAATAGCAACCAGTAGCACGGCAATAAAGGTCACACCCATCCAAAGTGGGAGGCTCATCGCCCCTGCAATCGCAACGCCGAGTAACGTACCGTGCGCCATGGTGTCGGCAAAAAAAGACATTCTGCGCCACAGCATTAAACAGCCCAAAGGTGCAGTTAGAAATACCAGCAATGTACCCATAATCCAAGCCGGCAAAAGGAGTTGTAACCATTCCATCATGGATTATGCTTCCGGTTCAGGGTGAATATGAGGGCGAGGGTCGTGCTGACACGGCGTTGCACTATCACCATGTGCACAGTGGTCATGATGATGTTGATAAAACACACGGTTGGTACCAAAAATAGCTTGGTATTCAGGATGCTGTTGTACATTTTCAGGCAAGCCACTACAGCAGATATGTTTATTCAGACAGACCACGCGATGCGTACCTTGCATTACCCACTGTAGGTCATGTGACACCATTAAAATGGCGCAACCATATTTTTCAGGTAGGCTGCGAACATAGTCATATAGTTCGGCTTCAGACTGAATATCTAGGCCCTGCATCGGTTCATCCAGCACCAGAATATCTGGTTGGCGCAAGAGTGCACGAGCAATCAGCACACGTTGGCGCTCGCCACCTGAAAGTTGTTGAACTTTAGATTGGGTTAATTTGGCAATGCCGGTATCGCGAATAATTTCTTGTTTAATCTGTGGATCACATTTTTCCAGTGCCAGCAGATCACAAACACGTAAAGGTAAGCTATGCGACGGATTAAATTTCTGTGGCACATAGGAAAATTTCAGCTTTTGGCTGCTGATAATTTTACCGGAGGTCGGTTTGATGATCCCCAGTAATATTTTAATCAGGGTGGATTTACCTGCACCATTGGGACCAATGAGGGTTACAATTTCTTTGGCATGCAGTGAAAAATCGATATTTTTTAAAATGTCACGTTCGTCAATGCGAACATGTACATTTTGCAGTGCGACAATCGGCGCTACCGCAGCATTTATTGTTTGTTGCGACACTGCTGACAGATTCCTGAGATTTCAATAATGCTGTGATGTGCAGTAAAACCATCCGATGCAGATAACTCATCCAGTTGAGCCATTAAACCCTGCGCTGATGCTTCTTTCACGACTTTGCAATCAGTACAAATCAGGAAAGCCGCTTGATGGCCTTCACGGGGATGACAACAAGGAATATAGGCATTGATCGACGTCAGACGATGGATTAAACCTTTTTCAAGTAAGAAGTCCAACGTCCGATAGACCGTGGGCGGCGCAGCAGGTCGATCCGACTCGCTTTTAATTTTTGCCAACAGGTCATAAGCACCCATGGGTCCAGTCGCATTCAAGATCAGTTCCAAAACTTCTTTGCGTAACGGGGTCAGGCGTGCACCTGTGGCGGCACAAAGACTCTCAGCTTCAGCGAGGCGTTGTTCGATATTTTGATGATCGTGTACACCATGCAAAGCATTATGATGTTCGTGTGAACATGTGCTCATAGCCAACCTCAAAGATGAAACTGATGAAAGAAAAAGACTTTAAATCTTAACATGAAGCGGCATAACTTACGAACGGACGTAGGTTTTTTTGTACTTTTGTTATATTATAACACTATTCATTTTATGGTACGCGTTCCCCATGTCCCGTGTAGTTCTCTTTTGTGCTCTTACTTTATTTAGTGTAGTGAGTTGGGCACAAGGCCTCGTGGTTTCAACACAACCAATCTATTTAATTGCCAAAGATATCTTGAAGGGCGTAGAGCAGCCAACATTGTTGCTGGATCATCAATCGGGACATGATATCAGTCTAACCCCTGCGCACCGGAAAACCGTACAAGATGCTAATTTGGTAATCTGGTTGGGCAAGGCGCATGAAGCACCTTTAGCAAAAATGCTGGATGAAAATGGTAAAAGTATTGCAATTTTAGACTCTGGTATTATCGGTGCATTACCGCTACGTGATCTACGTGGCAATGCCATTAAAAATACCGTAGACACCCATGTATGGCTTGAACCTAATAATGCTGTACGTATCGGCTTCTTTATTGCTGCATTACGTTCACAACAATTTCCTGAGCATAAAGAAAAATATTGGGCCAATGCACGTGCATTTGCTCAGAAGCTACTGATCACTTCACAAAAAGTCGATGTGGCCAGTCGTGCCCAACCTTATTGGGCCTATCATGATGCCTATCAATATCTCGAACGTGCATTGAATTTAAAATTTGCGGGTGCAATGACCGATGATCCGCATATTGCGCCCACATTAGCGCAAATTAAGTTCTTAAAAGATCACCGTCCACAGTCAAAAGTCTGCTTATTGGCAGAAGCGCATGCCAGCCAAAATCAATACCAAAAGTTGGGTGCTGTAGTATTCCAGTCTGTAGATGAAACGATGAGTGGGGCAGGGAATTTTATCTCTGCGTGGGAAACATTGGCTGCTCAAACGCTGAAATGCACATTAAACGCACGAAATTAATGTAAAAAATAAACAATGATCGATCCGTTTGGGCGCAATTTGTATATTGAAAAAAACACGACTAAGGTCGGGAAATGATTGCAAGTTAAGGGGGGTAACTCTATAATGCCTGCGATTAAAAACGATCATCAGCTAAACTTGTCAAGCATTTATGCTGTGAGTGGGTAAAAAATGAGCCGAGCCAATCGCATGATTGACCGACGATTAGCGAAAGCTTTGGTCCTTTTACAAGCGCTAATGATTCCTGTTTCAGCCTTGATTGCATGGGTGCTGAAAGACGCTACAGCCGCATTAAGTGCAGCTTTAGGGGCTTTAGTCTGCTGGATTGCTAGCAGCTACTTTTCATGGCAATCATTTCGGGCTGTAGGAGCGCGTGCATCCAAGCAAGTTCTTTCGAACATGTATCGGGGCATGATGGGCAAATTTGCAATAGTGATCGTTGGTTTCATTTTGATTCTAAGCAATGTTAAGCCGTTGTCAGCGGTGGCATTGTTTTGTGGTTTCATTCTTGTTCAGTGTATGACGTGGTTTGCGCCGTTTTTGGCGGCACGCTTACAAAAATAAGTTCAGAAACAACAAAAATGAAGTTTTTTAGAATTTTAACGAGATATCAAGCAGCACGCGATGTTCGTTAAGTTTCTAATTTATATTTGACATTAACCAGGTGTGATTTATGGCTGCTGAAGAACATACCCTTACCTCGACTGAGTATATTCAGCATCACTTGACCAATATGACCTATGGCAAAATGCCGGATGGTTCATGGAAATTGGCCGAGACTGCTGCTGAAGCCAAAGAGATGGGGTTCACTGCTATTCACTTGGATTCAATGGGTTGGTCTATCGGGCTTGGTCTGATTTTCTGTTTGCTATTCTGGGTTGTAGCGAAAGCTGCAAACTCTGGTGTTCCTACCAAGTTCCAGTCTGCAATCGAAATGATTATCGAGTTTGTTGACTCAAGTGTGCGTGATACCTTCCACGGAAAGTCTCGATTAATTGCACCTTTAGCACTAACCATTTTCGTGTGGATTTTCCTCATGAACTTGATGGATTTAATCCCTGTTGACTTTATCCCGTATACAGCTCAACAAGTGATTGGTTCAATGCTTGGTGTAGATCCTCACCACGTTTACTTCAAAATCGTTCCATCTACTGACCCTAACATTACCCTAGGTATGGCATTGTCGGTATTTGCGTTGACTATTTTCTATAGTATCCGTGAAAAAGGACTCGCAGGCTTTGGTGCTGAATTCGCGCTTAACCCATTTAACCCAAGTAACCCGATTGCTAAAGCGTTATTGATTCCAGTAAACATTTTACTTGAACTCGTAACCTTCCTTGCACGACCAATTTCATTGGCTCTCCGACTGTTCGGTAACATGTATGCGGGTGAATTGATCTTCATCTTGATCGCATTATTACCGTTCTGGATCCAGTGGGCATTGTCTGTGCCTTGGGCGATCTTCCATATTCTTATTATTACGTTACAAGCCTTCATTTTCATGATGCTGACTATCGTATATATGAGTATGGCTACCGAAAAGCATTAATTAATTTGCTCAACTGCAACAGGGCGGTTGAGCTAAAGTTTTTTGTTTGATTTAAACTCAACCTCTGAGGATTTTTTCATGGATTTAGTAGTAGGTTTATCTGCTGTTGCAGCTGCTCTTTTAATCGCGTTTGGCGCATTAGGTACTGCAATTGGTTTCGGTCTTCTAGGCGGCCGTTTCTTAGAAGCTGTTGCTCGTCAACCTGAATTGGCTCCACAACTTCAAACTCGTATGTTCTTAATCGCGGGTCTTCTTGATGCTGTGCCTATGATCGGTGTTG
>NZ_JBLZXR010000086.1:0-10111 GCF_050285345.1 Acinetobacter sp. | reverse complement strand
CTAGAAGCTGGACTTCGATAAACCCTAACAACTCAGCGATTCGCGCTTCGTTCGTTCCGGCTATCTCGTCGGTATGGCGCTCATTATAGGGGAAAAATTTACGCACGCAAGTGCTTTTCACACACAAGAATGATGAGTGTTTCATTTTTATGCACCAAAACAGAACACCATATGATCAATATTAATATAAACACATGATATTTATAACAAATACCATGTGAAATTATATTTAAAATATTTTGCTTAGTTTTTTGCAGGCGCTGTTTTAATCACCACACTATTAATAATCACGGGTGAAACTGGTACATTTTGATGCATACCATGGTTTGCTGTAGGTACTTTGACAATTTTATCGACAACATCCATACCTTTGGTGACTTTACCAAATACAGCATATCCGGCATTCATTGCACTTTTATTAAGAAAGTCATTATCAACCACATTAATAAAGAATTGGCTGCTGGCAGAATCAGGATGATTCATTCGTGCCATCGCTAATGTGCCACGTTTATTGGCTAAGCCATTATAAGATTCATTTTTAATAGTGGCTTTCGTCGGCTTTTCCTGCATTTTGACATCCATTCCTCCACCCTGAATCATAAAGCCCGGAATAACGCGATGGAAAATCGTGCCGTTATAAAAATTGGCTTTGGCATAGTCTTCAAAGTTTTTCGCTGAAATCGGCGCTTTATCATTAAATAGTTCAATTTCGATATTGCCTTGATTGGTTTTCATTTCTACAAGGGTATTGGCAGCCCAACTACTGATACTAATGGTCGTTGCAGCGATTGCGATTAAAGCTTGTTTTAACATTTGCTAACTCTTCTGATTAAAGTCGTACTTGTTATTGACTGTATATTAGTCTTTGATGATTAAAAAGTAACTATTCTGCCATTATTACAATGAGAACAGCGATGACAGCAAGCATTTTGGAATACGCGAAGATTGAACACTTCCCACCTTGGCATTTACACGGTGATGCTTTTATTTTGAATTATTGGATCTCACCGACTTTTATTCAGCAAGCGCAAGCTTTCCGTTTGGCTCCTTCGTCGCTCGGTCGAGTCGTCCAAGTCTTACTGATACGTTATCACGACTCCCCTGTTGGCCCCTATGATGAATTACTGATTATGGACCACCCTTTATTCAGTAAGAAAAGACTCAGCTCTATTCCTAAAATCTATGTCTCGACAGAAACCTCTGTTGTCCATGGACAATATTTGTGGGGAATCCCCAAAGAATTGGCCCAGTTCGAATGGCAGCAACATCAACAGGAACTGGTGTGTACCATCCAATTCCAACAACAAAAAATGCAGATTCATTTAAAGAAAACCCGAAGCACACGTTCTTTCTATATAAACAGTCATCACATCCCAGCCTCAATGTTACAGATACGACAAGCTTGGCAAGGTAAACGCTATCAATTTTCACCGCAGTTTCGAGGTCGTATTTCTAAACTTGCCAGCGTGCAATGGGAAAATACCCAAGCGATCTTTCCCGACTTTTCACAAGCACGTTTATTGCAAAGTTTTTATGTGCCGACGTTTAATTTGGTTTTTCCACCCGCAACCATTAAAGATAAATAGTCATGTACTGAAGTCAAACTGGTGTTTCACGTGAAACACCAGTTTGACGTAAATAATTTAAAATACTTAGCTGTGCTTATCCCAAAACTTACGGAATTTTTCGCTTACCTCGATGACGTATTTTTTTGCACGATGCGATACCGGCGTCATGTTAATGAAGCCATGAGTTTGGTCAGTATATTCCTGATAAAACACTTTCACGCCTTGCTGACGCAGTTTGTGCGAATAGATTTCACCCTCATCATGTAAAACATCATGTCCTGCTGTAATTAGGTAGGTGGGTGCAAGACCCAAAAACTGGCCATAGGTTGGTGAAACCAATGGATCGTCCAATGCGACATTGTGGGTGCGTGGATACAGTTCTGTCACGATATCAATATCACGTTCAGTTAAGACCAACCCTTCTTTATAGGCATAGAATGACGGATGACGACTTTTGAAATCAACCACAGGATAAATCAGCAATTGAGCTTGTGGAGCAAAAGCTTTCTTCACACTACGCTGCGCCACCACGGTAGCAATATTCCCGCCCGCACTATCCCCCGCAACCGCAATGCGATTTTTTAGAATCTTCAATTGACGGCTATTTTGATAAGTCCATGCCAATGCATCTTCACAGCTTTGGATTAATTGCGCAGGGCTCGCTTCAGGACTAAGCGGATAATCGATACTCAAGACCTGTACCTTGGCATGCACAGCCAATAAACGACAGACTTCATCATGCGTATCTAAACTGCCGACCACAAAGCCACCACCATGATAAAACACGATCATCGGCAACTTTTTATTTGGTGTAGGATGATAATGTCGTGCAAATACCGTTCCGCTTTGTAAAGGTAAACGAAGGTCCTGAACGTATTTTACCGCCGTTGGTTTTGATTTTATCGATTCCATTTGCAGTTCAAACTGCTTACGCGATTGTTGATAATCTAGCGTAATAAAACCGGACTTGCCCTGTTTCAGCTGGGCCGCCATCATACATTTCACCAGCGGATCGAGTTCAGGAAAAATAAAAGGATAATCGAGTCGTTTGGCTAAACTTTCTTTGGCAAAATTGGGAAGTCGATCTAATAAACGTGCAGCCGTACCTTGGCCTTTCTCTGTGAAATTTTTTAATGATTCATTTAAAGCAAACATGCCATATCCTTTGATTATTGCTCTTCATACTTTCTACATGATCATGGGCTGATGTGACCATATTCACATATAAGTCTAAACATCGATATACATAGTACAGACTCAATTAAGCTAATCTTCTTTTATAGAGTTGTCATTGACAATTTACCTGAGTTTCATGGGTTGATTTTGCTAACCCATTTTAGATAAAGGATATTCAGCATGGCTAAAAAAATAATCCTTCTGTCCATTGTGACTGCTTTTTTGGCTGTAGGCTGCGTCGCATTTCCTGATGATGATTACTATGACGGACGTTATGATCAGCGCTATGACCACCGCTATGATCGTGATAATGACCATCGTCATGATCGTCGTTACGACCATCGCTATGATCAAGACCGCCGCGCTTGGGAGCGTCGACAAGAGCAACGTAGGAAGCAGCAACTTGAACACAACCGGAAATATCAACACGACAGGGATCGAGATCATCGTAAATCATGGGAAAACCGTCAGTAATCCTATATTTCCCTCAATCAATAAAAGCGTATCCATGGATACGCTTTCTTTATATAAGTGGCAACTCTTCACATCGAAGCCCAATCCCTGTAAATAGGACAATACGGCTGTAATAAAAATAGACAGAAGAGGCATCCGATCTTCTGTCCATGCTTTGCTGAATGATAAAACCACAACTCAGCGCTATTCAAATACCTTTATTATTATCTAACCATTATTGTTGAATCATCGGTTGCTCAGCTGCGGGTGCTACCGGTTCAGATTGAATTTCCACGCCTTGTACAGAAGGATCGGCTTGAACCACAGCACCAGATTGCTCAGATGAAACCTGTACTTCAGCTCCAGTTGTCACTTGTGCAGTTTCTGGAGATTCGACTGTTTCCTGTGAAGAACAACCTACTGCTGCTACACCGAAACCCATCACTGCCAAAAGAAGTAAACCTGTTTTCTTCATCTTGAATATTTCCTTAAATTAACTCTTAAAAGCAAAGCTCATCTTTGCCCGACTCATCATGGGAAATAATTCTGTGAAGTTCTCACCTTCTGAGTTGTAGTTTTTACGGATGAAGGTATGGCTTATGCAATTTTTTATTAATCACAGCACACACTGAATCCAGCTTTTATCTCGATAAAAATATTATTAAAGTCGTTTGTTTTATATCAATATTTTTTAAAATATCTAAAATAATTTAGACTTTATATATAATGTTATGAAAAACAAATCCCAACAAAACCATGCAGCTTAGTTACTTAAGTTTTTGTTTTTATAAATTTAAGGCAAAAAAAAGCCTGCTGATGAGAACAGCAGGCTATGAAAACACATTTGAATCAATCAGAAGAAACAACAGCAGAATCTGAAAACAATATTAGTCTGTTGATCATTTTTTGAGAAATACTTTATAAAACTGAAATTAAGAGCTTTTATGTCTAAATATCAACCAATATATTTTCTGGACAAAAAAAAAGCTGATCCTTGGGGAATCAGCCTAAAAACAGCATATTCTAAAACTGCTGGTCGTCACCATATCCCCTCTCTCCAGCGGATATGGTCACTTCCAATATCTGTAGTATGCATAAGATGATAAACAATGAGAAACGGTTAAAACGCATCGATATGATTTAGTAATCCGATTGAAATATACTTCACCATTCAAATCAATAATTTATAATTTTATCGATTGATCTAAAATTGGTTTATTTCTTTAGAAAGTCAGCTTTTTTCATGAAAAAACTGCAATTAATCGCTGACTTCGCTTGAATTTTTAACTGCTGCCCCGATTTCTTTTATTAATCATGAATTCAAAACGCATGGCAGTTCCGCATTGATGTCGTTTGAACGCATAGCTATAGGACTGAACATGTTTAAAAACCCATTTAAACGGAGTAAATCAATGGCGACTGAGCAAAACCAAGACGCTCAAGATCTAGGGCAAGAGCAAGTAGAACAGCAAGCTCCAGCTGAAAACGAGCAAGCTGAGGTTACCGTTGAGTCTTTACAAGAACAAATCGCTCAACTTGAAGGTGATTTAAAGCTTGAGAAAGCACGTACTGCCAACGCTGTGTATGAAGCACAAAAAAGTGTAGAGCGTATTCAACGCGAATCTGAAAAGCATAAAGATACTGTTCTTGAAAAATTCGCAAAAGAGCTACTTGAATCTGTCGATAACCTTGAGCGTGCAATTGCTGCTGCAGGTGAAGAAAAGTCAGGTTTGTCTGAAGGCGTAGAACTTACCCTGAAATCATTATTAACCACCTTAGAAAAATTCGGTGTGGTTGTAGTAGACACAGCAAATGGTTTCAATGCCGAGCTTCATCAAGCTGTTGGAATTGACCCAACTGCTAAGGCCGATCAAATCGGTACGGTATTGCAAAAAGGCTATAGCTTAAATGGTCGTTTATTACGCCCTGCTATGGTGATGGTAGGTGCCTAAACCCCAATTATTGAGAATTTATTAAAAATTTTTCCAATATTACTTGAAAATTTTTGATTGGCTCTCATATCGGATAACAAGCGAAAACATTGTAAAAGAATTTTAGAGGAAACATCCAAATGGCTAAAATCATTGGTATTGACTTAGGTACAACGAACTCTTGTGTTGCGGTACTTGAAGGCGACAAAGTTAAAGTAATCGACAACGCAGAAGGCGCACGCACAACGCCATCAATTATTGCGTATAAAGATGGCGAGATCCTTGTGGGTCAATCTGCTAAACGTCAAGCAGTAACTAACCCTAAAAATACATTATTTGCGATCAAACGTTTGATCGGTCGTAAGTACCAAGACCAAGCTGTACAAAAAGACATCGGCCTTGTACCTTACAAAATCATCCAAGCAGACAATGGCGATGCTTGGGTTGAAGTAAACGACAAAAAGCTTGCACCACAGCAAATCTCTGCAGAAGTTCTGAAAAAAATGAAGAAAACTGCTGAAGATTACCTAGGTGAAACAGTCACTGAAGCAGTAATTACTGTACCTGCTTACTTCAACGATGCGCAGCGTCAAGCAACTAAAGATGCAGGTAAAATTGCTGGTTTAGAAGTTAAACGTATCATCAACGAGCCTACAGCTGCTGCTTTAGCGTTCGGTATGGACAAAAAAGAAGGCGACCGCAAAGTTGCTGTATACGACTTGGGTGGTGGTACTTTCGACGTATCAATCATCGAAATCGCAGATCTTGATGGCGACCAACAAATTGAAGTGTTATCAACCAATGGTGATACTTTCCTTGGTGGTGAAGACTTTGATAACGCATTGATTGAATTCTTGGTTGAAGAATTTAAGAAAGAGCAAAGTGTTAACCTCAAACAAGATCCACTTGCGTTACAACGTTTGAAAGAAGCAGCTGAAAAAGCAAAAATTGAACTTTCATCTGCAACTGCAACTGAAATCAACCTGCCATACATCACAGCTGATGCAACGGGTCCTAAACACTTAGTGATCAACGTAACACGTGCGAAACTTGAAGGCTTAGTGGCTGATTTAGTGGCTCGTACCATTGAGCCTTGCCGTATTGCGCTTAAAGATGCAGGTCTTTCGACTTCTGACATCTCTGACGTAATCTTGGTTGGTGGTCAATCACGTATGCCAATGGTTCAACAAAAAGTTCAAGAATTCTTTGGTCGTGAACCACGTAAAGACGTGAACCCGGATGAAGCAGTAGCAATGGGTGCTGCAATTCAAGGTGCGGTACTTTCAGGTGACAAAACTGACGTACTTCTTCTTGACGTAACACCGCTTACACTTGGTATTGAAACTATGGGTGGCGTGTTAACAGCAATCATCGAGAAAAACACCACGATTCCTGCGAAGAAATCTCAAGTGTTCTCAACAGCTGCTGACAATCAACCTGCTGTAGACATTTCTGTGTTCCAAGGTGAACGTAAAATGGCACAGCAAAACAAATTGCTCGGTAACTTCCAATTAGGCGACATCCCACCTGCGCCACGTGGTGTGCCACAAATTGAAGTTTCTTTCGACATCAACGCTGATGGTATCTTGAAAGTATCTGCAAAAGACAAGAGCACAGGTAAAGAGCAATCGATTCAAATTAAAGCAAACTCTGGTTTGAGCGATGCTGAAATTGAAGCAATGATCAAAGATGCTGAAGCGAATGCTGAAGAAGACCGCAAATTTGAAGAGTTAGCGAAAGCACGTAACGAAGCAGATGCACTTGTATCTTCTGCGCAAAAAGCAGTTAAAGATCTTGGCGAACAAGTAACTGCAGACGAAAAAACTGCAATCGAAACTGCTGTAACTGAGCTTGAAGCTTCAACGAAAGAAAATGACGTCGAAGACATCAAAGCGAAAACTGAAGCACTTCAAAACATCATCATGCCAATCACTCAGCGTGCTTATGAAGCAGCGCAAGGTGCTCAAGGTGGTGCTGAAGGTTTTGATCCTAACGCTTTCCAAGGCGGTGAAGGTCAACAACAAAAAGCAGATGACGGCGTTGTCGATGCTGAATTCACTGAAGTTAAAGATGATAAAAAATAAGTTGTCACTTTAATCTAAAAAACCACGCTTCGGCGTGGTTTTTTATGGGCTAAAATTTTGTGCCCCTTATTTTTACGAGTACAGTCAGGCCATGAAAACCATTGAATATTAAAAATATAGACTAAATATTTTTAATATTCAATTCAAACATTTATCTCGAACCTAAGACTCAAAAAAAAGAATCAATCTTAGATAGCGACTGAATTAAATTATCGATTCAAAAAGTAGAATTCCATTAACAGATCATTTCAGCTACATTATTTAAAAATAATGACAAACCACCATCATGCGCTTTATTTTCATTGCTTTGATCCTGATTTACACTGCGTTTTGGATGCTCCAAAGTCATCGTCACCCACAGCTTAAATTTAATTCTACTTGGGATCGAATATCCCATCCTTTCGACACGCGATTGCGCTTCCGTGTTGCAGACGTCGACCCGCGCTTTGGTTTAACAGCAGAGCACGTTATTCAGCTCAGTAAAGAAGCAGCGGATATTTGGCATGCTGGAACGCTAAAACCATTATTTGTTTATGATCCACAGGCGCAGCTAAGTATTCATTTAATTTTTGATGAACGCCAAGCACATTACAATGCCTATAAGAAAACTCAAAACCAATTAAATATGGAGAAAACCCGTAATGATCTAAATGCAGAATATTTAGATCTCCATCGTCAAAACTTAGAAAGCAAAGAGCAGCAATTACGTTCACGCCAAGCCTTCATCCATGCAGAAATGCTGCGCTTATCCCAAGAACGGATGAGTTGGCGTCGGCTTGAAACGGGTAATGGAACTAACCTACAACGTATTGAACGTGAGCTGGATCAAATCCAGTCTCAAGCTACTCAATTAGATCGTGAAATTAATGCTTTCAATCAGCAAAATGATCATTTCAATCAACAAATTTCCAGTTTTAACCAACAAATTGATCAATATAATGCAGGTGTAATACAGGCCGTACAGCGCTTCCCAAGTCGGGAATTTCACAAAGGCATCTTTATGGGTAAGCAAATCCAGATCTATCAATTTGATACGGAAGCAGATTTACGCCTCACCCTTGCACATGAATTAGGTCATGCACTGGGCTTAACTCATCACGATGATCCCACAGCGCTCATGTATCCCATTTTAGGTGCACAGCAACTTGACGGTTTTAAACTCATGCCCGCCGATCAAAACTTGTTGTATTCTCGCTAGCGCGTGAATTTGAGTGGTGTTGTAAAAATCCCATACAACTTATAAGGATAATGCAGGATTCATCAACAAAAAATAGGATTTCATGTTATTGTGGATATGCCATAATTCTTCTATTAATTACATCTTCCGTGGAGAGCAATGTGAGTTACTACCATATCTTAATTGAAGTGAATGACCACATCAGCACGATTGAACAAACCCGAGATATTGAAATTTTTGATATCACCAACATTCAACCCTACCTCCATGCTGTCCTTTTACCGTTCTTTAATGAACAGCTGATTGAACTGGAAGATGAAAATCTAGAATTTAAGGATGTTATACATCTGCAAGTCAAACAAACATTATTGCCGATTAAAGATCTGATTGAAGAAGAACAGCGTTTGCTACCAAGTGATACTGATATCACCATTTCAGCCTATGAAATTTTTAACAATTACCAACTCAGCCAAGATGTCACTACCGTGATATTAGATCTTTTAGAAGCGCTGAAATTTGAAGCTTAAAACCTATTTTTTGTATTAAAAAAGCCCTCTTAAAAATGAGGGCTTTTTTATGGCTCAATGCATCATCTAGATTAGATCGAGAACGAAGATCCACAACCACACGTGGTTGTTGCATTCGGGTTTTGTACCACGAAACGAGAACCTTCTAGACCTTCTAGATAATCAACTGTTGAACCCACTAAATATTGATAGCTGAGTGAATCAACAAGCATTTTTACATCTGCATTGACAAATTCAGCATCATCTTCATTTTGGCTTTCAGCGAAATTGAATCCATAAGAGAAACCTGAACAACCGCCACCAGTAACATAAACACGTAACATCAGGTCTTGGTTACCTTCGCTGTCACGCAATTGGCGTACTTTGTTAGCAGCATTGTCAGTCAGCACAAGTGCTTGAGCATTCATGATGGATTCCTCTGAGTCATTTGGATGTCTTTAAAAAGAAAAGACCATGTATTGAGTATAACATATTCAATATATGGTCCGTCTTCGCAGTTTAAAGTTAAATCAGAGTATTTCTATCAAGATTTATTTTACAGACTATTTATAGTTCTCGTCCTGTAATGAACACTCAAAGTTTTTGGGGTCTTGTTTGCAGCGAAATTGCCATAATAACTTCATCATCCGTTTGTCATAAATACCGCGCTGACTTAAGTCGATGCGCGCTTCACGCATCATTTTTTGATAACCCGCTTGATCTGCGCTAGGCACATCCATCCAGTATTTGGTCGGAATTTCAGCTTTCATTTTACCTAAAATACTAAAGGCACGAGGTAACTGTGTTTTAACCCAGTCACGTGATTTTTGCCCATAACCTGCCGGAAATTTATCTGGGCGGATAATAATGTTCCCAGTGACTTGCAAAATTGGATAATTCACAATTGCACCTTTGCTGCCTAACCCCTTGTGCAATTCAAGCGGTTTAAATACCGCAGCAGGTGCGCCAATAATATCCACCTGCCCATTATTAAACTTCGCACCAAAATTGGTGACATCTGCACTGATAGCTTGTGCCCCTACTTGCTGAACCATGATTTTTTGTGCTTCATCGTAATCGAGCACTGCAATTTTTTTCCCTGCGGCTTTAGCTACGGTATTAATACTGCGGTCATTCACCATTGACATCCTCACCTCCCTTAAACGGAGGTGATTCCTACAGCTAGACGCTTATGCCCAAGCGCAAGAATGTTCAT
>NZ_JBLZXR010000085.1:0-48455 GCF_050285345.1 Acinetobacter sp. | reverse complement strand
GTAGTTTTCTTAGTCGAAATCTAAATTGTGTTATGTCCTTTTTATTTCAAGAGTTTAGAAAGTTGAGATTCGCGTTACTTATATAAAATTGTTGTGTTAATGTTTTATGGTAATTAGGTTTATTCTAATTATATTTTTTTAAAGAATGTGATTGTATATTAAAAAATAAACCCGCATTAAGCGGGTTTATTTTTTATCTCAAAAGAGATTACATGTACAGGTACTAATTACATGTTAGGGTAATTAGGACCACCACCACCCTCAGGTGTTACCCAAGTAATATTTTGAGACGGATCTTTAATATCACACGTCTTACAGTGCACACAGTTTGCCGCATTAATTTGGAAACGCTTAGAACCATCGTTCTCTTCCATAATTTCATAAACACCGGCAGGGCAGTAGCGCTGAGCAGGCTCATCCCATTTTGGTAAGTTCACATTTACAGGAATAGAAGCATCTGTCAGTTTCAAGTGAGCAGGCTGGTTCTCTTCGTGAACGGTATTCGATACGAATACTGAAGACAGACGGTCAAATGTAATTTTACCATCTGGTTTTGGATAATTCGGTTTGAAGTTCGCAGCATCGACAGTTTTTAAAGCGCTGAAGTCGGGCTGTAAGTCATGCAGCGTGAATGGCACTTTAAAGATGTTTTGATCAACAAAGTTGAACGCACCACCCATCCATTGACCAAACTTATGCATAGCAGGGCCGAAGTTACGAGAGTTATATAACTCTTCTTTCAACCAACTGTTGTTAAACTTGTCAGTATAAGCAGTTAACTCTTTAGTGAAGAAGTCTTCACCTTCAGTCACACGTGCAATGGCAAGGTCGCCGCCTTTTTCCACACCCGCAGCAATCGCTTCAAATACAGCTTCACCACAGAGCATGCCTGATTTCATCGCTGTATGAGAGCCTTTGATTTTCGCAAAGTTTAGGAAGCCTGCGTCATCACCAATTAAGCTACCGCCTGGGAAAGTGAATTTAGGTAAAGAGTTGAAACCACCTTTTACAACTGCACGTGCACCATAAGAAATACGTTTGCCACCTTCAAGATATTGCTTGATTAGTGGATGTGTTTTCCAACGCTGCATTTCCATAAATGGATACATGTGTGGATTGGTATATGATAAGTCAACGATCATACCCAACGTCACTTGGTTGTTTTCAGCGTGGTATAACCACCAACCGCCTGAAGAACCTGTTTCACTTAAAGGCCAACCTGCACCGTGCATCACCAGACCTGGCTTGTGTTTAGCAGGGTCGATTTCCCAAAGTTCTTTAATACCAATACCGTAATGTTGCGGATCAGCATCTTTATCTAAGTTGAACTGAGCAATCAGACGTTTACCCAAGTGACCACGACAGCCTTCAGCAAATAATGTGTATTTCGCATGCAGTTCATAGCCAGGGGTAAAGTTGTGCGTTGGTTCGCCATCTTTACCAATACCCATGTCGCCAGTCTGAATACCTTTCACAGTCCCGTCTTCATGGTAAAGAATTTCAGATGCTGCAAAGCCTGGGAAAATAGACACTTCTAATTCTTCAGCTTTAGCACCTAACCAGCGAACCACGTTACCTAACGAAATAACATAGTTACCATCGTTATGCATGGTTTTTGGTACCATCCAATGCGGTGCTTCTTGTGATTTTTCATCAGACAATAAGAAGAAGGTTTTATCTTCAGTTACAGGCACATTTAAAGGCGCACCTTGTTCTTTCCAGTCTGGGAACAATTCATTCATTGCGCGAGGTTCTAGCACAGCACCGGATAGAATGTGCGCACCAACTTCGGAGCCCTTTTCCACGACACAAACGGACAGATCGTTTAGGTTATTTTCAATTGCAAGTTGACGAATTTTAATCGCAGCAGATAGGCCGGCAGGACCTGCACCGACGATAACTACGTCAAACTCCATCGATTCACGTTCGATGTGTTCCATGTAGGACTCCTCATATTTCGGAAGGTGGCATCCATTTAACTCATTTAAATGGTGCTGCCATGAGTGTTCTTAATGCCCAGACACAATTTTTCTATCGTGTCTTGAATATTGTGGGCTAGTATAGTTTTAAACCGAGTTCTAGCCAATTGGCTGAATCATATTATTTTTCCGTCACTAAGGTATTTATTAGGCGGATGAAGCAGCAATTGATCGGAAACCCGACGAA
Organism: Acinetobacter sp.; assembly: GCF_050285345.1. Classification (GTDB taxonomy): domain Bacteria; phylum Pseudomonadota; class Gammaproteobacteria; order Pseudomonadales; family Moraxellaceae; genus Acinetobacter. Next base: position 46,289 of record NZ_JBLZXR010000085.1, on the reverse strand, counting down.
AAAAGTCATTAATAGGGATGATAGAAATTTAATGAACATTGCACAATACTTAAAAGATGGACAGTCCGGTCACAAAAGGTCAATCCCACCATTAGATCAATGGCATCCAAAGCATTGTGGTGCAATGGATTTGAAGGTTTTAGCCAATGGAGAATGGTGGCACGATGGTCAATTGATCAAACGCCAAGCGCTTATTGACTTGTTTTCGACAGTACTATGGAAAGAAGACAGCAAGTTCTATTTAAAGACCCCAGTCGAGCAGATTGAAATACAGGTAGAAGATGAGCCTTTATTTGTTAATCAAGTCGATATGCTTGAGCTAGAAAATAAGCGCTATATCCAGTTTACGACCACGACACAAGATGTGGTTGTTGTGGATGATGAACATCCTATTTTTATGCGTGAATATCAAGGTGAATTGCGCCCTTATGTACATGTGCGTTTTGGAATTAATGCACTGATCCAGCGTGCCGCATTCTTTCATTTGGTTGAGATGGGTGAACTGCTTGAAAATGAAAAAGGTGAATCCATTTTAGTGTTACAAAGTGGTGATTTGAGCTTGCAATTAGGCACCTGAGGTTTAAGCTTTCCACCTTGTCATTCTGAACAACATATAAGTGATCCTATGACCGCCATTCACCCCATTTACCCACTGGATGTACCCATGCCGAAAGCTGGCGCAGATGCACCGATCGGTTTATTTGATTCGGGGATTGGTGGCTTATCTGTGGCCTTGGAAATTGCGCGTTATTTGCCGAATGAACGTATTGTGTATTATGCCGATACTGCACATGTACCCTATGGGCCACGTGATGATCAAAATATACGTGAGTTGACTGCACATGCCATAGAGTGGTTATACCGCCAAGGCTGTAAAGTCGCTGTCGTGGCATGTAACACGGCATCTGCTTTTAGTTTGGATTATTTGCGTGAACATTATGGGGAGAACTTCCCCATTATTGGTTTAGTTCCTGCGTTAAAGCCTGCCGTTCTGCAAACAAAAAGTAAAACAGTGGCTGTTCTTGCAACACCTGCGACATTTCGTGGAAAGTTGATTAAAGATGTGATGCATCGTTTTGCTGAGCCGGCAGGGGTCAATGTTCTGACTGTGACCAGTTTGGAATTAGTACCCTTTGTAGAAGCAGGCGCGCAGATGAGTGAGGCTTGTCTTAACACATTAACTGAGGTTTTACAGCCAGTTGTAAATCAAGGTGCAGATTTTTTAGTGCTTGGATGTACACATTACCCCTTCCTAAAATCGGCAATTCAGTATATTTTTGGTCAGAAGCTGACATTAATTGACTCTGGATTTGCAGTTGCACGGCAAACTGCCCGAATTTTGATTAAAAATGAGTTATTATTTGAGCATCAACGCAAAAATTGTCTGCGTATTGAATGTTATGTCAGTGGTCATAATGCGGAACAGTTAAAACCCGTGGTGGCGCGATTAATTCAAGCTGAAGAAATCACTTGGAATATTGTCAATATTCAGGATGCGAGTTGAATAATTTAAATCAGTCATTTGCACGGTTTTAAAGAAAAGAATTTAAATTTATTGGGGGAGTCATGCCGTACATTTCAGGATCTATTTTAGGACTGAGTGCGGCATGTAACGGGAAGAGGATCACTAATGCTCGATAAGCGTTATCAAGTATTCATTTCCACATCTGGCAGTGAAATGCAGCCAGAACGGATGATATTGGCTCAGACTTTGGTGGGGATGGGTTTTTTTTCGTGGGGCCTTGAGCAACGCACACCGTTAAGCACTGCTTTTGCACGTCGTCAGATCGATGATTGTGATTATGTGGTGATCTTGTTGGGCAGTCAGTATGGTGAGCAGTCTGTTTCAGGTGTGGGCTATATGCATCTGGAATATATTTATGCGGTGACCAAACAAAAGCCGATCGTTGTTTTTATGCATGAAGATCCAGATTCACGTGATCCTGCTTTACACGACACCAAACCAGAACTGAAAGAAAAATTTAAAGAATTTCGTAGATTACTACAGAACGAAGTCGATCAGGTGTTTAGCTATCGGACTTTACGTGACCTTGAAATGGCGGTTCGTTTGAATATGCCACAAATGTTGGAGCGTTATCCGGTTACAGGTTGGGTACGTCCGCAAAACACTCAAGCTTTGCATGATGAAATTGATCGTTTAAAAGCAAAATTGGTGCAGCTTGAAACTGAGTCAGGCAAACGCGAAGTTGATCCGTTCTTGTCTTTACCTAAAGTTTCGATGCATGAGGTGTTTGCCTTTGAATACCGTATGCATGCCTATCAGGATGGTAATTTTAAAGAACTGAAAGTTAGTAAAAAGATGACGTGGGCGCAGTTGCTGTCGATTTTGGGTTCGACCTTTGTGAATCCGACACCTGAAGAATTTTTCTCTAAGCGTATGAATGAGTTTCTGAATGAAACTGGTTTAGAGGATGCACGGGTTGAAATGCCACGTGCACATGCAGTTGCGCGAGCGCAAGTGAATATTCGTGCCCTGCACAGTATTAAAAGTCAGATGCGTCAGAATGATTGGATTATTCCGAGTGGCCGTGATGACCGTCAGCGTATGCTGTGGCAAGTGACTTCGAAAGGGCAGAAATTACTGGAAAGCAATTTGCTGGATAATAATCGAGTTTTTCAATTTAAAACTGTGTATTAATCTGTTTTATTAAATAGAGAAAAAACTGCTACATTAGCGTTATTCAAATTGATGGAAAAAGCATAATGTTGTCTGCCGAAAAAGCCAAGATCACCATTATTTTGGCAAACTTGGGTACACCTGATGCGCCGACTGCGCCGTCTGTACGTCGTTTTCTGCAACAGTTTTTGTCAGATCAACGAGTGATCGAAATTCCAAAACCGATTTGGCAGCTTATTCTCCGTTTGTTTGTTTTGCCGTTTCGTCCAAAGCGGGTTGCACATGCCTATGAAATGGTATGGGGCAATGATTCACCGATGCGCGAAATTTTGCTGGAGCAAGTCGCGGCGGTCAAAGCGCATTTGGTTGCGCAATATCCTGAATTTGAATTGAATGTGATTCCTGCCATGACTTATGGCAATCCGGGGATTTCCACAGCATTAAATGAATTGGCGGCTGATCCACAAGATCATATTTTATTATTTCCGCTATTTCCACAATATTCAGCGACCTCAACTGCGCCTTTATACGATGCGATAGCGAAATGGATTCCACAGCAACGTAACTTGCCGGGATTGAGCATTATTCGCGACTATTATCAGCACCCGTTATTTATTCAGGCTTTGGCTCAAAGTGTGCGCGACTATCAAGCTGAACATGGTGTACCAGATAAATTGCTGATGTCGTTTCATGGTATTCCGCAGCCGTATGCTGATAAGGGCGACCCTTATGCTGACCGCTGCCGTATCACTGGGCATTTGGTGGCACAAGCTTTGGGCTTAACCGAAGATCAGTATGAAATTAGTTTCCAGTCCCGTTTTGGTAAGCAAGAGTGGGTGAAACCCTATACCGATGCCACATTAGGCGCTTGGGGCAAGCAAGGCGTGAAATCGGTGCAGGTGATGAGCCCTGCCTTTTCTGCCGATTGTTTAGAGACTTTAGAAGAATTGGCACTCCAAAATGCCGAAATTTTTCAATCGGCAGGGGGAACTGATTATGGTTATATTCCTGCCCTAAATGCACGTGAAGATCATGTCGCATTGCTGAATTTATTACTTCAAGCTAATCTCGATGCCTTAAAGCAGACATTAGCCCATTAAACGCATTGAGGTTTTTCGCCATATGTTGCAAGTTAAAATCGTACCGGTCACGGCATTTCAGCAAAATTGTTCAATTGTGTGGGATTCTGAAACCAAAGAGGCTATTTTGATTGACGCAGGTGGTGAACCTGAAAAATTAAAAGCAGAAGTTGAAGCACTCGGTTTAACGGTAAAAGCATTGTGGCTGACGCATGGTCATCTCGATCATGCGGGGGCAGTGGGTGCATTAACTAAAATTTGGAATGTGCCTGTGGTCGGTCCACACAAAGACGATGCATTTTGGCTCGATATGATCCAAGACGTCTCTGCAAAATATGGTTTTCCAATTCCAGAAAATGTCCATGTGACACAGTGGCTTGAAGGTGGTGAAACATTAAAACTGGGCGAAGAAGAGTTTGAAGTTCGCTTTGCGCCTGGCCATACACCGGGTCATGTGATGTTCTATAACGCCAAATATGGGGTGTTATGGACGGGGGATGTGTTGTTTAAAGGCTCGATAGGCCGTACCGATTTCCCGCGTGGCAATCATCAACAATTACTCGATTCCATTCAACGTGAATGCTTTAGCTTGCCAGACGAGACGCAATTTATCTCTGGTCATGGCCCAATGAGCACCATTGGTTATGAAAAGCAGCATAATCCTTTCGTGGCCAGTAAAGCGGGTTAACTTTTAATACCAAGTTTTAGTCTGAAAAAAGGTCTACCAATCACGATGTAGACCTTTTTTATTGCACTGAAGATTTTTTAATATTGATCTTCTTCACGACCACCATCAGCTTGTGGGGCGTCTTGTGTCGGCAAACGATATTCGTCATTGGCCCACGCGCCTAAATCGATGAGTTTGCAACGCTCCGAACAAAAAGGGCGATATTCATTATTTTCCCAAGTGGTTAGTTTGCCGCAGCGTGGGCAGTTCATGGTGGTGGGCATGGTCAACTCCAGCAAAAACAGAGGATTCAATTAGGCAAAAACAGTCGTAGTTGTTAGACTTATGCCGTTCTGTTTAGTTTGATCTGTTTATGCCTATTCGTCAATTTCAAGCGCAGCGTATGCATGCTCCCCGTGATTTTCAACCGATCCAGCCAATGCCTGTGTGTGTCGAGATTGGCGCAGGTAAAGGTAAACATGCCTTATTGTTTTCAGGCATGCATCCTGAGTTGCAGTTGATTGCAGTGGAACGGACCCGTGAAAAGTTTTTGGCCATGCAAAAGCAACATACAATTGAAGGGCAGCCGAACTTAAGCACGGTACATGCGGATGCATTACCCTGGGTGGTACATGCTTTATATCCAGCACAAGTTCAACAGTTTTTTATTTTGTACCCAAATCCTGAGCCACATAACCCGGCACAGCGCTGGTTGAATATGCCGTTTTTTGAGTTTTTATTGTCGCGTTTGCAACCGGGTGGGTGCATTACTTTGGCGAGTAATATTCCTGAATATATTAAAGAAGCACAGCAACAGTTGATTGACGTGTGGCAATTACCTTTCGTTAAAGAAAAAATTGCAGCAACATCGGCACGCACCCATTTTGAAATTAAATATTTAGAACGCGGTGAATTGTGTCAGCAACTGATCATCACTAAGCCTGCGGATTACAGCACACGGTTTGATGATTTTCAGCCTTTGCAGGGGCAGAATCTAGCACCCAAAAATGCGGAATAAGTCAGCATGACACAGCGAGTTGCGATTATAGGTGCAGGCCCTGCGGGTTTAATGGCGGCAGAGCTGTTGAGCCAATATGACTATGACGTCCATGTGTATGAGCAAAAGCCCTCGGCGGCGCGTAAATTTCTCATGGCCGGGAAAACTGGGCTGAATATTTCTCATGCGGAACCGTTTGAACAGTTTGTGCAGCGCTATGATCAAGCTGAATGGTTGTCTCCTTGGATCAAGCAGTGGGATGCTAAATGGATTCAGCACTGGATGAAAGATCTTGGGATAGAGACCTATATCGGTTCATCTGGTCGTGTATTTCCGATAGAGATGAAAGCAGCCCCTCTGTTACGCGTATGGCTTAAGCGACTCACGGAACATGGCATCCAATTTCATTATCGTCATCAAGTTGTAGATTTGCAGCAGAATGAATTACGGATTCAGAGTCTGCTTGAAGGACAGCAGCCGTATAGCGAATATTTTGATGCGATTGTGATGGCTTGTGGTGCTGTGTCTTGGCCTAAACTTGGCAGTGATGGCGCATGGCAAAAATGGTTAAATGTTGAAAGTATTGAACCATTCCAAGCCAGTAATGCCGGTGTTGAACTGACATGGTCGAAGTTTATGCAGCCTGTTTTGGGTCAGCCTTTAAAGCGGGTTGATGCATGGGTCGCGGAGTCAGCGCGGACTCAAGGCGATATTGTGATTTCACATTATGGACTGGAAAGTGGCTTGATCTATAAACAGGGACGCGCATTGCGGCAGCAAGTCCGTGACGGTCAACCAATGCAATTATATCTCGACTTATTGCCCGATCAAACCCTTGAGCAACTCACCCAAAAGTTACAACCCTCGAAGAAGCAGTCTTTAAGCAATGTTTGGCGTAAAGCGGGCTTGGATAGCGCAAAATCTGCCTTGGTACGTGAGTCGGTGGATAAAGCTCTGTGGCACGATGCTGCGGCTTTAGCAGAGCAAATTAAACAATTAAAAATTACCATCCATGGATTTAGGCCAATTGAAGAAGCCATTAGCTGTGCTGGTGGTGTGAAACGCGAAGCGCTGAATACCCAGTTACAACTGAAAGACAATCCATCGGTCTTTCTCTGTGGGGAAATGTTGGACTGGGATGCGCCAACAGGTGGCTATTTACTGACCGCTTGTTTGGCGACAGGACGTGCGGCAGGTGAAGGTGTGCATCAGACGTTAAAGGCAAAAAGCGCGTAAGGCTGCAAATTGTCACACTGCTTTTGAAATGTTGTGCTATGTTATTTTCCACCTCTGGCCAAGAATGAAAAATAATGATGCGTGCGCAACAACAATATACCGGCAGCTGTTTGTGTGGGGCAGTGTGCTATGAAATCAATGGTCCGATTGGCGACATTGTGAAATGCCATTGTTCACGCTGTCGCAAAGCCAATGGTACGGCATTTGCCACCAATGCACCAATTGCCAAAGCAGATTTTAAAATTGTGGTCGGTGAGCAATATTTCAAAAAATATGCCTCGACTGCGACCACACAGCGCTGTTTTTGTAGCGAATGTGGTTCACCAATTATTAGTATTAAAGCTGACACTCCAGATTTTTATCGCCTGCGTATCGGGACTTTGGATACACCTTTAACCCAAGCACCTATGCGTCATATTTTTGTGGCGTCCAAGGCGGAGTGGGATGAAATTTGTGATGATCTGCCGCAGCATGCAGAACGGCCTTAAATCGTATATTGATGAATAAAAAAGGGTTTATGTAGTGAACCCTTTTTTAATGTTTAACGTATTGAACAAATATCAGTTCAAATCTTTAGTGAATGGCTACATTAAGATTGGTTCGGCTTTTTCAATTCAGGGTATTGTTCCTGCCAATGTTCCAATTGTTCTTGTGCATGGATAAATTGACCTAAGCCTTTCACGCTATCACTTGGATTTTTTAGCTCACCATCTACGGCTTGTTTTTTCTCGTCATAAATTTTGGCTTGATTGTCCCAATATTGATACATCAAGGTTTGAATATAACGCCCTTGTTCGGTTTTCATTTCCAGTTCTTTGAGCATATCGAGCGCAGACTGGATATTGTCGCGTTTGCGCTGTGTGGCAAACTCATCAGTGAGTTTGTCTTCATCGCGCAGCTTCATTAACTCATCTTCCATCTCATCACTGATTTGGCTGAAGCTTTCATCATACTGCGTCAATTGCGTAAGGTCGTGTAGATCGTCTGGGGTTTTTGCAAAGCTTTTGACCGGATCTGCATCCAGCTCTTTCATGATTTGATCATCCGTGGAGTTATCCGCATTTTGATCCATCGTTTCAGAAGATTTTTGACAGGCGCTTAAACCGAGTGCCATCCCAAGCAGCAACACTACACTTATTTTTTTGAAGGAAAATAGCATCATTTTTTGCTTCCTAATTTAATTTTTTATACACGTAAACGTGAGTGACATAAGGAAAATCGATTAGATCTTGAGCTTGCTTTTGGGTGTAGTCGGCCACAATTTTTTCAAATTGTTGTTTGAGTACCTGTTGTTCAGGCTCAGACAGCGCAGCAATAAAACTGGTCGAAAGAAAGCGATTTGAAACAACCTGCTCCACTGTACCATGATGCAATTGTGCAAATGTCGTTTCTGCACATAATTTAAAATCGTGCTGCTGTTCAAATACTTTTTGCCATTGTCCTGTGTGGTAACGAGGGGTGTTACCTTCGAGTTGATTTAATACATTGGCCAGCGCCGCGACCCAATCAACACGAATATCGCGTTGGTTCCAGACCAAAACTAAGGTACCTTCGGGTTGTAATAGGCGATGAATTTCATTTAAGGTTTCGGTATTGGCAAACCAATGAAAGGACTGTGCGCAAAAAATCGCATCGACACAGTGATCGGGCAGTGGAATGTGATCGCTACGTGCTGCTAAAGTTTCAATATCTGGATGTTTTTTTCGCAGTTGTTGTAACATTTCAGCCACAGGTTCAACGGCCGTGATTTTTTCGCTCAAGGGTTTGAGGTAATTTAGAAATTTACCGGTGCCTGAACCTAAGTCGAGCACATGGCTATGCGCAGGTAAATGTAAGAGTTGTTCTAACCATGGCGTAATCGCTTCAGGGTAATCAGGGCGCACCTGTTGATACAGTTCAGCAGCTGAACTAAAGCCTTTTTGTGCGGCAGGATGTATTGATTGTGTCATATTCTGCACTTTTTAATCTGTATGGCCTCTATAAAATAGCATATTTGTAGTAATAACAACTTTGAAACCACAAGGAAGGGATGGCGTGACGCAAGGACTGGAGCAAACTGTAATGGATAAGCAGATTATTTTTGAAGATGATCAGATTCGGGTGATTTACCAACCGGGAAGTTCCAGTGAGCTGATCTTTTCATTTGGTGATTTGATTACGCGTGCGAAAGGATTAGCGATCAATGCGGAGAAGTCATTACAAAAGTATGATTTTAATGTCATTGGGGTCATGCCGAAGCAGAAGTCGTGGTTTCCTGCAGCCTCGATGCAACAAATGTTTGACGCACTGCAGGCGATACTGGCACAGTTTCCAATTCGGATTGCCTACGGTGGTTCGATGGGCGGCTACGCAGCAATTAAATATGCCAACCTCTTTGATTTTCAGCGTGTGGTCAGCATGGTGCCACAATATTCGATTGACCCTGCCGATATCACCGATACCCGTTATGGCATGTTCTTTCAGCCGAGCTTAAATGCCAATATGCGCATTCAAGCTGAGGATGTATCAGCCACACGTGAATACATCGTGGTGTATGACCCTTACTGTCCTGAGGATCGGGCTCATTTTGAAAAGTTACATGCGCTCATTCCTCATGTACATGTACTGCATTTACCGTTTACTGGGCACGATGCCATTGCAGTCTTGGCCAGTTCAGAACTGCTGAATGATTTTTTACGCCATCCTTTCGATGCCCCGTATTTTTATCAAAAAATGCGTCAGGTGAAGAAAAACAGTAAGTTTTATTACCGTAAAGTGATTGAAAACTTGTTGTCGCGCCATCGTTTGGCCTTGGGACAAATTTTAAAAAATAACCATTTCCAGCTCGATTCACAGTTTTTTGATGCCAAGCAAAAACAGACTTTGCTGCGCGCCTTATTTAATAATAAGCAAGTGAGTGAACAAGATTTAAATAAATTGGGCATCACCACCTTTACACCGCAGGACAATCGCAATTTATTGCTCGACCAATATGAACATGGCCTGGTATTTAATGTAATTAGCCAGAAAATTGAGTGCTATGCGGCTGGGGTCATTGCCTTAAATCATAAGTTTTTGATTCCGTTGCAAGCCAAAGGTACTGGGCCGGTTTTGGTGCAGATTCAAGATGAACGCTATATGGTGGTGATGAATGATCGCCAAGTGATGAAACTGGTTTTACCACAAGACGAGTTGGCGACTGGGATGCACCCAATTTACCTCCAGAAATATGCCCATTACTACACGTTAAACTATAAACAACAGTTGTTAAGCAGCGATGAATTTGGACAAGTCTTTTTTGTTGAAAGTTCGGGTGAAAATACTCAATTTGTGCTTCAACCTGAACAGAATTAACTCAGTTTTCAGCATCTAGTTCAGCCTATTGCTTATTCTTTATAAGGGCTTATGATGGTATGAAGCAGTATAAAAATTATACATGCTGTTGAATCATCAGAAAGAATAAGAGGGGTTTCAGTATGCAATCTACGCGGATGCTTGCTGTATTATTGTTGTTCATGCTAGGCAGCTCTCAAGCCTATGCACAGGGTGTCAGTTCAACAGTTCTTGTATTGAGTAGTGGAATGATGCTGTTGGCTGGACTGACCATATACGTGATTTTAAAGATTCGAAGTTCACTTAGAAACCATCTTGATAGACCCGCGAAATAGCGGGTTTTTAAATTTTAAGGCATTGAAAATTATATGCTTTAAGGTTTTAATCATTTTTAATATAAAGTAGAAAAGTGTGAAAAGGGAAATAAACATGAAAGCGGTTTTTCTAGATTATGAATCACTCGATAAAAAAGATTTAGATTTTAGTGCGTTGCATGCACAGTTTGATGAATTGATTCTTTATCCTGCGACGACTGCTGCTGAAGTGGATGCACGCATTCAAAATGTGGATGTGATTATTAGCAATAAAGTACAAATTCAAGCCGATCACATGCGTAATAACCCACAGCTGAAACTGATTTTAATTTCAGCGACAGGCACAAATAATGTGGACCTTGTACAAGCACGTGAACAGGGCATTGTGGTGTGTAATTGTCAGGGTTATGGCACTGCCGCCGTGGCGCAGCATACCTTGATGCTCATGTTGAATTTGGCGACCTCTTTTCGTCAATACGACCGCGCGGTACAACAAGGGGAGTGGAATAAATCGAATCAGTTCTGCCTGATGGATTTTCCGATTGTTGAACTTTCAGGCAAAACTTTGGGGATCGTAGGATACGGTGAATTAGGCAAAGCGGTGGCACATTTGGCGCAAGCTTTTGGCATGAAGATCATGATTGGTGCATTGCCAAATCGCCCGATGGCCGCAGAGCGTGTGGCTTTTGCTGAAATGTTACCGCAAGTCGATTTCTTGAGTTTGCATTGCCCGTTAACGGAAGATACTCGTGATTTACTCGATGGTGCTGCATTGGCTCAAATGAAGCCTTCTGCTTTTGTGATTAACTGTGCACGCGGTGGAATCGTAAATGAGCCAGCTTTGGCAAATGCTTTGCGCTCAGGTCAAATTGCCGGTGCGGCAACCGACGTCCTCACAGTTGAGCCTCCAAAAGACGGCAATGTGCTGTTAGACAGTTCAATTCCAAATTTGATTATTACCCCACACAGTGCATGGGGCAGTGTCGATGCACGACAACGCATTGTGCAGCAAGTGGTGGAAAATGTGGAAGCATTTAAAGTGGGTTTGGTGATTCGTCAGGTGAATTGAAATAGTGTTGGAGCGAGCCATTTACTTCAATTGTTTCTCCATGATCTCAGCTAAAAACTGCTTGGGTTGAAGGTTTTTAAATCGCCTTCAATCCTTATAGCGTCATTCTGCATTCCTGAGTTAGCTTTGTTGTAGGCAGCACAAAGACCAATTTGTGCTTTTAAAACTTCGCTTTAACAGTCTTTTATCCATTTGACATTATGTTGATGTTTAGACGAATTGCACTATTGTGGAAAAAGTTGTACCAACTGTGGATAAGTTTCCCGTAATTGTGGAAAACCTTGCAAGCTCATTAAAGCTGCAAAATTCAGGTAAATTTCTAACATTAAACCAAAAATAATTCTCATGATTTTCTTCTTATCGGGTTTTATATTAGTGATTTAAAATGCGAAAAATTTTATTTTTAATGCATGAAAAATAGCCCAACCAGAGTTGAGCTATCTACAATTTTAAAAATGTCTTATAAATCAGTTACTGGATAAGTCGTTGAGGTTGAACTCGATGGATACGTGCTTTGTGGATATTGGTTGCTACTTTGTCCCGAGTTTTGACTTGGCGCAGTATTCATTTGGCTACCTGAAGATGGTTGGCTCAAAGACTGTTGGGTAATAGGCGCAGGTTGGCTGGTTTTACCAGTTACTCTTTCACGAGTATCTTTTAATTTTTCATTCACATGTTGTGTGGCTTGCTGCGCACCTTGATCGACTTGCTGTACCGTTTGATTGGTGACAGTTTTGGTATTGTCCCATGCCTGATCGACAGAAGGCTTAATTTTAGAAATACCACGTTCAGCCATTTCACCGACATTTTTGGCAGCACCGACCACACCTTCTTGTGCTTTATAAGCCCAAACGTGCAATAAATTTGGGTTGTCACCATAAGGTGTAACCAATTTTTGTTGATTATTGGTAGTCGGCTGCGTGGTGTTGGTTTGTGCCCAAAGTGATGGCGCAGCTAAAGCAAGGCTTAAACATAAAGTTGCTTTTAATGAATTCTTCACAGCTTTACCTCATATTTTATCGATTTTGGATCTGATCTTGGTTTTAACGCATTATAGGAAAAAACGGAACAGAAAAAAGTCAGCGTAGCAAAATCAATACAGCAACTGACAGCTTTCTCCACGTTTGAGTCTTGATTTGAGCTCATAAAAAAGCTCACCGTAGTGAGCCTGCTCTCTGGAGGGAGAGGATTAGAAAGCGGTTAATGTAGGTTATAAGTGTGAAGCGACCGAAGCATCATGTGAGCGATGGATGTTTGCCTGTGTGACTACGGTCATCTGTATCATCTTAAATAAAAGTGTCATCTTAAAATTAATCCTCTTTGCTTAAACTCGGCTGTTGCACTTAGTCGGTAGGAGATTGAACAGCGGTCATGGTGGGAGGATTTTTTGTATAAATGTGTTTTTGTGCCTGAAGTTACACAATGTACTAACAGCTGAATTACGCGGCTGGTTGAAATGTAGAGCGTCAGTTAATTTGGCGCAGATATGTAAGTTTGTGAAAAAACAGTCAGCCAAATGTCGTTGCTGAGTAGTAGGGCAGTTGTATTATTTACAAATTGAATAAATACGATGCAGAGATGTGTGCAGGAAATCAGCGAGATATTTTTATAAAGTAAAACCATACCTAAAATTTTAGGTATGGTTTGTAAGTGTTATTCACATTGGGCAAGTGCATCTTTTGCGAAATGACCACGTAGGCTGAGGAAGTTTTTCTGTACATCAGCGGCGTTTAAGTCAAAGTGATGTGCAGAACTTGTACCGTCTTTAGCAAATGTTGCTGTGCCAGCTGAAATCAGAGTTAAGCCTTTAAATGACCATTGTTCTATAGCTTTTGCTTCTGGCAGGTTGCCGGTAAATTCAATGACGCATTTATCAACAAATTTAGTCAGTTTGGCTTTGTTGTCTGTGGTGTCTGGATAGACATCGATGTTTTGAACTTCTTGTAATACACCAGTTTCAAGCTGTGGAATTTTTGGTGCAGATGTACATGCAGAAAGCGCGATACCCGCAAGACCAGTCAAAATGAATGCTTTCAATTTCATAAGTTTCTTTCTTGTTGAGTGTTGTTGGTTTGAGTATAGGGAAATGGTGAATAATTGCCTATATATTTTGTCTACTGTACATGAAGACGGACGTATTTTTATACTTTCTAAAGCATTTTACTATAATTCTTGAGATTTATTTCGGCACAAAAGTATTCTGATTTCTTCAATTTCATAGGCAGGAATTTTACGATGAAGCATCGCGTGACAATTTGCACAAACTGGTATCAAGTCTGTAACTGGGTTTAGTACATATTCTTTTTTAATCTCTGAAAGAGGTTTGATGTGATGAACATGAATAAAGTCTTTACCAATTGCACCATATATTTTTTCAAAATTGAAAAAGCAACATTGGCATGTATAGCCATGATGTTTTAAACAGACTTTACGTGCTTTTTCATTTCGTTCATAGGCATTTACAGTAATTTTTTTAATTGCACCCTCAGTATAGGAAATATTGTTTTCTTCAATTTTTTCATCTTGTAATGTATTTAGAGCTAGGGAATAGTTTGTAATTTCACGATTATTAATTTTAATTCTAGTTTTTGTGTATTTGTCTTTCCATTCCTCAACAATATTTGATTGTTTTGTTAACTCAGCAGAAAACCAATCCACCATATTTTGTGCTATGAATAAAATAGATTTATTTGAGTTTTTTGCTATCTTGTCTAAAGTTTTGTCATATTTTTCTAAAAGAATTTGGACAATCTCATCTCTATGAATAGAGGTTTTTTGTGTTAGAGCGATATCTATTGTTTCAGCAATAATTGGGAAATATATTTTTTTTTCAAATAAAATTGAATTGTGTTCTTTATTTATTAAATTTAAAATTTTCTCAAATGTAGATTCAGAAACAGAGTTACCATTGCCCTCGGGAGTCCAATGCATACTTGGATCAATTTTTTCTAATTCAATTAAAGAAATAAAAGCTTTTCTTGAAAGTTTTGAAAATTCTAAATCTACAAAATTAGTGTTATCTACATTTTGAATAACATCTTTGTCCTTGTAAGGATTAGATGTAATTTTGCCAATACCAATAATACCTTTTTCAGATTTAGGAATACTTCCTAATTTCATAAGTAAAAAGTTATCGTTAGGTCCTATATTATTTTTACGATTAGTTTTCCATTGATGAATTGGTTTTTTATTTGGTAGTTCAGCGATCATTTTATTTAGATTTGTCCATTTCCATTTTTCTTGCTTCCATGTAAATAAATATGTACTCATTTTATTCATCTTTAAATTTAAGGAAAACCCCGCTAATTTATAGCGGGGTTTTCCTTAAATTTCAATCAATTAAGGCTTTAGTGCTGTAACACTGAAATATCAGCCACTTTGGTAAACAAATCGCGAAGCTGAGCAAGCATGCGCAAACGGTTTGCTTTTAAGTTCGCATCATCAGCCATCACCATTACACTGTCAAAGAACGCATCGACTGGTGCACGAAGTGTAGCAAGTGCAGACAACGCAGCAGTGTAATCCTTCACAGCAAACAATGGCTCAACCACGGGTGTTACTTTTGCAAGTTCTGCGAACAATGCTTTTTCAGCATCTTCCACCAAATTCGCTTCAACGACGCTTCCTTCAGGCGCAGCTTCTTTAGCAAGAATGTTGGCAACGCGTTTATTCGCAGCAGCCAAAGCCGCAGCTTCAGGCAAGTTACGGAAATGATTCACTGCATTAACACGTTTATCAAAATCAAGCGGTGATTTTGGTGATAAAGCTTGAACCGCTTGAATCACATCCACTTCAACGCCTTGATCTTCGTATTTCGCACGGTAACGGCCTTCAAGGAATGCCACCGCATCCGCCAAAGTCTTAACGTGATCTTTAATTACATCGCCATACGCAGCCAAAGCAAGTTTAATCAATTCTTCAATCGATACATCTAGTTCATTTTCAGTCACTAAACGTAAAATACCAATCGCAGAACGGCGCAGCGCAAACGGATCTTTCGAACCAGTCGGCGCTTGACCAATACCGAAAATACCAGTCAACGTATCTAAACGATCGGCAAGTGCAAGTGTTGTCCCTGTCTTGGTTTTTGGTAAAACGTCACCGGCAAATTTAGGTAAATATTGCTCACCTAAAGCTTCCGCCACTTCATCATTTTCGCCTTCAATGCGTGCGTAGTAAGTACCCGCAATCCCTTGAAGTTCTGGGAATTCGCCCACAAGCTCAGAGGTTAAGTCGCATTTTGCAAGTAATGCCGCTTTTTCAGCATCCGTAGGATTTGCACCTGTGATTGCAGATAAAGCCATCGCCAATTTCGCAATACGTTCAGATTTGTTCCAC
Source organism: Acinetobacter sp. (assembly GCF_050285345.1). GTDB lineage: Bacteria > Pseudomonadota > Gammaproteobacteria > Pseudomonadales > Moraxellaceae > Acinetobacter. Next base: position 30,639 of record NZ_JBLZXR010000085.1, on the reverse strand, counting down.
AGCGTACCCAATTCAGCTTGGAACACCATGTTTGCGAGTTTTTCTTTACGTGACGCAAGTGGTTGCTTTTGGTCTTGCAAGAAGAAGAATTCAGCATCTGACAAACGTGGACGAACCACTTTTTCATTCCCTTCAATAATTTGAGCCGGATCTTTAGACTCAATATTTGAAACGGTAATGAAGTAAGGTTGCAGTTTATTATCGCTATTGACTAAGCAGAAATACTTCTGGTTGTCCTGCATCGTGGTGATTAACGCTTCTTGCGGAACAGCCAGGAAACGTTCTTCAAAGCTGGCACGAAGCGCAACAGGCCATTCAACCAATGAGGTCACTTCGTCACGAAGGTCGCTTGGGACAATCGCAATCGCATTTACTTCATCAGCAAGCGCTTTTACTTGCTGGTCGATGATCGCTTGACGTTCTTCAAAAGAAGCAACCACATGCGCTGCTTTTAATTTTGCTAAATACTCATCAGCATTGGCCAACGTAATCGCTTCAGGCGCATGGAAACGGTGACCATAAGTCATGTTACCTGCTTTGTGATCTTGAATCGTTGCATCAATCACATCGCTGTCTTTAAGCAGCACCACCCATTTTACAGGACGTACAAACTCAGTACGGCTGGCTGCGGAACGCATGCGTTTTGCAATTGGCAGGTTGTCCAACGCTGTTTGTAAAATTTGTGGCAATAAAACGTCAAGGCTTTGACCTTTCACATCTTTTAGGTAGCATACTTTTTCAACTTTACCTGCTTGGAAAGTTGAAACTTGATCCACGGTGATGCCTTGACCGCGCATAAAGCCTTCAAGTGCTTTGGTTGGCTTGCCTTCAGCGTCAAATGCGGCTTGTTTGGCAGGGCCATCAAAACGTTTTTGCGTGTCCGCTTGCGCAGTATCGACATTGACAATTTTCAATGCCAAACGGCGCGGTGCTGCATAGGCTTCGATTGCGTCAAATGCAAGACCTGCATCTTTTAAGCCTTTTACTGTTTCAGCTTGCAGTGCATCACGTAATTTTTTTAAGCTTTTTGGTGGAAGCTCTTCACAGCCTAATTCGAACAATACTGTATGTTTAGACATTATTTGCTCTCCTTAGATTCAACTTTTGCGTCGCTTTCAACTTGCGCTTTTAACTGTGCCAGAACTTCATCACGTAGATGTGGTTCTGCCATTGGGAAACCAAGTTTGGCACGCGCCGCCACATAACTTTGCGCAATTGCACGCGCTAAAGTACGAACACGTAAAATATAACGCTGACGTTCAGTCACAGAGATTGCGCCGCGTGCATCGAGCAAGTTAAAGCTATGTGATGCTTTAATTACTTGTTCATAAGCAGGCAATGGAAGTTCAGCTTCCATTAAGCGGGTTGCTTCAGCTTCGTAGAAGTCGAACAGCTCAAACATTTTTTCAACATTGGCATATTCAAAGTTATAAGTTGATTGTTCCACTTCGTTTTGATGGAACACATCGCCATAAGTTACTGTACCGAATTGACCTTTGGTCCAAACCAAATCGTAAACAGAATCTACACCTTGCAAGTACATCGCAAGACGTTCAAGACCGTACGTGATTTCGCCTGTCACGGGGTAGCATTCAACACCGCCGACTTGCTGGAAGTAAGTGAACTGAGTTACTTCCATACCGTTGAGCCAAACTTCCCAACCTAAGCCCCAAGCACCGAGTGTTGGTGATTCCCAGTTATCTTCCACGAAACGAATGTCGTGAGTGAGGGTATCAATCCCAATTGCTTCAAGAGAGTCGAGGTAAAGCTGTTGGATGTTGTCTGGGTTTGGCTTCAATACCACTTGGAATTGGTAGTAGTGCTGCAAACGGTTCGGGTTTTCACCATAACGGCCATCTTTCGGACGGCGAGACGGCTGAACGTATGCTGCGTTCCAAGTTTCGGGCCCTAAAGCGCGTAGGAAGGTTGCAGTGTGGAATGTCCCGGCACCCATTTCCATATCGTAAGGTTGTAGAATGACGCAGCCTTGTTCAGCCCAGTAGTTTTGTAAGGCAAGAATTAAGCCTTGGAAGGTATCAATATGCGATATGGCGCGACTCATGGTCATCCACTTAAAATTAGATAAAAATTGTGCTCAATTATAGGGACTTTCGGGGGGTGTGGCAAAGGTTTCGCGTGAACAAGTGGCTTTTAATACGGGATAGAATAAAGGCACTGCAGGTTTTAAATGGGGCTGAATGCAATTGATGAGACATAGCTGCGACGAGAAAACTTAATCAGTGATACCGTTATCAACGATTATCATGCTATAAAAATACAATAAATTTTAGGAATAATAAAATGATTCAAAGGCTTATAGATTCGAAGTGGTTACGGTGGCAAAAAGGAAGACAGCATTCGGGTTATGACAAAATGTTGTTATTGCAAAACCATTTAGGACTTAAATGTGATGCCTATTTTCTTCGTTTTCCTGTGGGTTCAATGATTCCACCGCATCAAGATCAGGTACAGCAGGGGCAGCATTTTAGGTTAAATATCATTATTAAAAAATCGAAAGCAGGTGGTGAATTTATATCTGAGCGAAGCATCATTGATTTACCAAGAGTTAAATTATTTAGACCGGATTTATATCGACATGAAGTGACTGAGGTGCAGGGCAGCCCGCGCTATGTATTGAGTATAGGATGTGTAATCGATTCAATCTGATAGATAAAATCACGCTCTTTAAGAAAATTTAGCCTACGATTTTTCAAAAACCCCAAATAACCAATAGGGTAATCTGTCTTTTATAACGTCTTTTACAACTCAAGTGACTTGGTGCAGCATACGCAAATCGAATGATAAAATATCGCCACTAAATGACCATTTGCAGTACGGCTTTAGCCGGTTGATCGCTTAGAGAAATTTTTTAAATAAAAGAATCTAAATCCTATATTTATAGTTCTACAGGAGAAAATAAAAATGAGCCATTTAGACTCATTTTTATTAAGGCCTTATGACGCAGACAAGCTTTTGGTTTTGTTAATCACAATTTCAACCCTGCGATTCTTCTGACGGCCGTCAGGATTGTCCTCACCATTGGACAAGGTATTCGCTTCAAGCGGCTGACTTTCTCCCATACCACTGACTTGATAATTTAAATCAATACCTTGGGCTTTAAAATAATCGCGCACCGCTTCCGCACGTTGTAAAGACAGCTTTTGATTGGCCGCATCTGAACCAATATTATCGGTATGACCGACAATGGCAATGATGCCTTTGCCTTTACTTTTTAAGGTCTCGGCTGCTTGCTGTAATTCAGGTTCAGCTTCGGGTTTTAAACTGGCCTTGCCAAAATCAAATAGTACATCCGAACTTAAATTCACCTGAATATTAAATTCATTATTATTTGCACTGAGGTCGGAACCAGCAGCCGATAAATTACTGGCTTCTGCCTGAGCTTGACTCAGTTCAGGCGGCTTGGGCTGCGGCTCTGGCACAGTCTGAGTTTTGTCTATTTTCGCGGTGCTCTGTTCAGCCGGAGCAGGCAGTGGATCGGTTTGGGAATCCGCGCATCCTGCAATCAAGAGACTTAGCGCTGTGCTATAGAATAATTTATTCATTAGCGTTCAACTGCTATACCGTCAAAAGAACCTGCATTGCCTAAATTAATGCTGATAGTTTTGGTGCTTTCAGGCGGCGCAGGGAATTTAAAGGTCAATAAAATAGGGTCATAACTGGCTTTGTTGATGGCTTTGTCTGTTGCATTTAACGGCGCAGCCATCCAAACGCCAGCATCATCTTGCAGCAGTCCGACTTTTTTGGCGCTGTCATCGTCAATATAATTGGTTTGTTCCAAATTAATAGATGTGCTCATAAATTCAGTTTTGCCATTCGGTGCAGGGTTGGGTTGAGCCATAACCTTTACGGTTAAAATTTTCCCAATCACTTTGACGCTTTGTAAAGCTAAAGTGCCTTTACTCATTGGAATTTCAGCTAAAGCTGGCTGAGGTTCAGGTGCTGCAACTTGTGGCACGGGTTCACGAATAAGATCATCCCCATTTTTTGCAGCTTCAGCGGGGGCAGTTTCTTGAGGCGTATTATCATTTACGGGTGGATTGGCTTGTTGAGGCTCTTTGGAGCAGGCTGATAAACCCAAGCCAAGCACACAGACGGTACACATTGCGAAGATCTTTTTATTCATTCTGGCCATTCCTTTCAAATATTTTTATAGGTCTTTTGACTATAGAAAATTTTAAACAGCCAGCCTGTCTAGATTTTGTTGTAAAACGTTAATGAAATAAAAGAGATGAGTGGATAGTTCATGCGAGAGCATTATTCCGTCCATTGGGTTATATGTAGGATTGAGCATTGTTCAGCAGAAAGTTTTATAAGACAAAGGTGTAAAACAAATACATCTTATAAGAGACTTCGTTTTATAATCGCCCATCTGTTCGAATAATCAATCAGGCAAACCGTGTTTCATTCTAAAGCTGACTGGCTTAATACGCTCAAACCGAACTTTAAAGTGTTACCGCTCAAAGACCGCTTACTCTGTGGGATTGGGGCGCTTATTGGTCTGGGACTATCCTCATATATCAGTTGGTTAGCGTTGGGTGATCTCAATGCATGGTATATCGCTCCGATGGGAGCCTCTTCGGTTTTATTGTTTGCTGTACCTGCCAGTCCGTTGGCACAGCCGTGGAATATGGTGATCGGTAACAGTATCGCCGCGCTGATTGGCGTAACCTGTGCCATGTATATTCCAAATTTAACACAAGCCTTTAGTGTGGCAGTTGCTTTGGCGATTATCCTGATGATGACCACAGATTCTTTGCATCCCCCAAGTGGCGCTGTGGCGATTACCGCAGTGCTTGGAGGAGAAGCGGTACATGAGTTGGGTTACTATTTTTGGTTTTATCCTGTTTTGTTAAATTCAGTGTTGCTGATGGTTGTGGCAATTGTCTATAACCGTTTACTCGGCAAACAATATCCACAAAAATTACAGGTCAATACCCGCTCAGCAGACCCAACACCGACACAGAAAGTCACCATTCAACCGGTCGATATTCAACAAGTGTTGGAGCAGCAAAGTGAACTGCTGGATATTAGTGAATACGATTTACAAAAGATTATTCTCGAAGCGCAGCAATTGGCAAATACGCGCTCAGTGAGTCAACTCACTTGTCAGGACATTATGACCCAGCACGTGATTGCATTACGGGCCGAAGATGATATTCAGTCCGCACTGGATAAATTCAAACAGGTGAATTTAATGAGTTTGCCTGTAGTGAGTGATTTGGATCGTTTGGTTGGGAACTTAGCGCTATATGAAGTAGTGGAATGGTTTAAACGAGGAGGTGATCCTAGAGCGGCATGGGAGAATCATGTTTACCAAATTATGAATCCGAAAGTGGTCACTGTGCAGCCGAATCAGCTCATCCAAGATCTTATTCCATATTTTGTTGAGCGCTCGTTTAATTACATTCCTGTGGTTGAGCAAAAAAAATTGGTGGGGATTATTAGCCGTGCCGATATGATTGCTGCGCTCAACCAGCAGTTGAATGAAGAAAAATCAAAACAAGAGCCAGATTGAAACGAATCAGTTAAAAATTACTAAAAAATAAGCAAAAAAAAAGCTACGGAGTCTTAGGGGAGAAACCGTAGCGACCTAACTGTGGTCAAGGGATTCTAACGCCGATCATCGTTGACTGTGCGAATGGAGTCTGAATAACCTGTAGCAGGGTTGTGATAATTGTTTGCTTTGGGCATCACGAGCCAAAGCACCAAATACACCAAGATGCCGGGAAATGCTGCGCTTAGGCATGAGACAAAGACGAAAATAATTCGCAGTAAATTTGCGTTCCAACCAAAACGTTCAGCAATACCACCCATTACCCCAGCAATCATATTCGAGCGGTTTGAGCGATATAAACCAATGTTGGCCATTCAGGTCTCCTCAAAAGTATCGGTCAATCAAAATATTCGATTTATATCTAGATAATGGTGGCTCAATTAATGATTTAAATGGGAGAAGCATAGAAAAAAGTAAATTAATGTAAACGATCTTTTAAATACAGGTGATGACTGTGGAAATTTTATTAAAAATTAAGAATAACAAATACATATATGTAACCTAGATATAGGTTTGTCGGTGTATACTTGGCTTGTTAATTACAATATTAATCAAGTGAAATTTTAATATTTCTGGTGATTCATGAGTTTTGGCAAATAATGAACATGATGGTTTCACGGTCTTTCGCTCGTTTCTATGTTATTCCTGCAGCTGTATTGTTGGGACCATTTTTAGTGGCTTGCAGTCCTAAACCTACGTTAAGTGATACGCAAAATACGTCAGCTGATGACTCCATCATTGACCTCAAAGAGGGGGCATCAGGAGAGCATAAGGCAGATCAGAAGGGTGGGAAAAAGCTGACAGAATTATCTGGTCAGGCTACTTTACCTTATGAAAAGAGTGTCGAAGTCGCTACCGTTCCTGAACATGCAAAAGTCTTTGTTGGCCGCTTTCACGCACAGGTAACATGTGATGATAGTTTTATCCAATGTAAAGAAGGTGAGGCTGAATTTATCTTGAATTTACTCCCCGATGGCACGGTACATCGAAGCATTATTCAATTTGGCAAAGTGTTTGCGGAGAAAAACCAAACGTCTAAATATAAGCTGAAATATCAAAAAGATACTTGGTCGGTCAATAAGGCACATACAGAACTGATTGTGCAGCGTAAGGAAGGCGTCAATTTATATTATAAAATTATTGATGTGGATCATCTGGTGATGGATGTTGAGAAGATTCGTCAGGGTGGAGCAGACCGAAATCAGGAACTCTTTTCTCAAGGTTATCCGCAACCGCAGCGAGCTTATAAGCTAACGAAAAATAAGTATTAATGCACTAACTTGCTTTGAAAATGGCCATAAGACCGGCGCTATTTAGGTATCTGAAAATTATTTTTTATGATAAACATCAAAAAATTGGTGGGTTGTGTGGGGTTCGAACCCACGACCAATAGATTAAGAGTCTACTGCTCTACCAACTGAGCTAACAACCCTGAGCGAGGATTAGTGAACTAAAGCATTACTTTAAGAGTTCACCCGAGTGCAAAAAAAAAATCAATGATTTTTAAAGGTGCATAAAGCACGATCTGTTGCAACATCGGTATAGCAAAATTTCGAGAATGGCGAATCAAAACCAAAGGGTAATGGTTTGTCTTGGTCGGAACTTGCAGGTTTCTTTTTCTTCATCTGCCGGAAGAAAGAAGCCCTAAGAAAGAATGGTGGGTCGTCCGCGATTCGAACGCGGGACCAATAGATTAAAAGTCTACTGCTCTACCAACTGAGCTAACGACCCTTAGGGGCTTTTACAAGATTTTAATCTAAAACTGGCATTTTAGAAAGATGGTGGGTCGTCCGCGATTCGAACGCGGGACCAATAGATTAAAAGTCTACTGCTCTACCGACTGAGCTAACGACCCATCTTGTGGTATCAAAGGAAATGGTGGGTCGTCCGCGATTCGAACGCGGGACCAATAGATTAAAAGTCTACTGCTCTACCAACTGAGCTAACGACCCATTTCGCTTGATGGTGCGTATTGTAGCAAGATCTGATTCAAGCGCAAGTAAAAAATCATAAACTTATTTGTGTTTGATTATAAATACAACAAAACTGCTCATTTTTATGTGGATTTGTAGCCAAAATGAGCAGTTTTTAGCTCTCGATTTTAGAAACGGTATTTATAAGCCTGAATATTGTGATAGATTTCAGCGCTTAAGTCACAATAAGCTTGCGCATTAGGCAATAAAACCAATAAACGGTCATCGGTTTGATTCGGGTCAAAGGCTTGCTCTTTGAGTTTGTTTTTTTGATATTTAAAGGTGCCTGTTGTTTCCACCTTTTTCTGTACCCGTAAAAATACCGGAACCGCATAGGCCGGAAGGCATTTTTTAAATTGTTTGACCATCGCTGAACAGTCTTGCGCATTCAGTTCTGCGCCATCGACCAAGGTAATGGCCGCCATACCAGCACGACCATTGGTTTCTGGGATTTCCACACCATAAACCACTGCTTCGGCAATTTTTTCGTATTCGCTCAGCATATTTTCCACTTCGGTAGTGGATACGTTTTCACCTTTCCAGCGGAAGGTATCCCCCAAACGGTCAACAAACTGGGCATGGCGGAAGCCGATATCACGGACTAAATCACCAGTATTAAAGAACGAGTCTCCATGTTTGAAGATATCTTTCATCACCACCGATTTGTTCTTTTCAGCGTCGGTATAGCCATCGAAAGGGGAACGACGAGTGATTTTCCCGATCAAGAGTCCGACTTCACCTTTTTTGACTTTTTTGCACCAGCCTTTGGCATCACGTACAGGTTCATTTTTTTCTTTATCGAATTGAATGATGGCATATGGCGTTGGTGAGAAGCCGACAGTATTATCAAAGTTAAATACGTTGCTGAAGCCAACGTTACCTTCACTTGAGGCATAAAGTTCAAGGACTTCTTCAACGCCAAAACGGGTTTTGAATTTATCCCAAATATTTGGTCGCATCCCGTTACCAATCATTTTCTTTACACGGTGACCTTTTTCAAGCTCAGAAGACGGAGCATCCATCAAGTAACGGCACAATTCACCGACATAGCCGATTGCAGATGCATCAAATTTTTGTACATCTTTCCAAAAAGACGAGGTGGAAAATTTACGGCGCAGAGCCAATGTTGCAGCGCCTGCAATCACACCGCACCAACACACCACCGTACCTGTGGCATGGTACAGCGGTAGGGTGACATACATCACATCATCTTTATTTAGATTCAGAACATGACCATAAGTTCCGTATGCCAATGTCCAACGGCTGTTGGTAAAGATCACGGCTTTGGGTAAGCCTGTAGTGCCTGAAGTGTAAATATAAAACAGACCATCTTTGCCTTTAACACTGGCCGTGGTCGGAGTATTGAATTTCGGAAATTGATCTATTTTTTCGGCGAGATTTAAAAAGCCTTTCGGTGCTTTGCCTGCATTGACACGTGTGGCTTGGTCGGCAAACCAATGTAAACGGTCTGGTGCAACGGTCAAATCATTGCGAATATCATCGACTGCTTGGCGGCATTCTTCACCGACAATCACGGCAATAGGATTGACCAAGTTAATGCTGTGGGTCAGGACTTTACCCACTTGTGAGGTATTGACTAAGGCTGCTGTTACGCCAATTTTGGCTAAGGCTACAATAGTTGCAACTAACTCAGCACGGTTTTCAATCATGACCGCAATGACATCGCCTTTTTGAGCGCCAAGCGACAGATAATAGTGACCAATTTGGTTGGCCCATTCGTTTAATTGGTTGTAAGTATATTTTTGTTCTTCAAAATAAAGGGCAAAACCTTCAGGGTTGCGTTTCACAGCCTTTTCAAAAGCAATGCCTAAACCAGCGGAGGTGTTGGGGGTACGTAAATAGGCTTGCTTTAGACCACTCAACAAATTGGGTACTTTGCTCATGAATGCGGGAATTTTTGCTGCAACATCAGCTATCCCAATAAGGTCGTGTTGTGTAGTTTGGCTCATGTGAATCCTATTTATTTTTCGTAATCCGGTACGGTCTGTTTTCTTGCAAATAATTTACAGCAATTTTTACAATTGTTTTTTAATCGTTTCGGTCTAGTGCAATCAACCTAATTTGACAAAAGTATCAAAAAAAAACCAGTCACCGAAATGACTGGAATTTTTTAATCACCTGCAAAAAAGCAAATTTTACTCAGAAGCGGTGTTGGCTTTCTTTGGTGGACGACCACGAGGACGACGAGGACGAGCTGGTTTTTCATCTTCAGCTGCCGAATTTTCCTCTACAGCTGTATCTGCTTTCTTTTCAGTGTCAGTCGCTTGAACAGCTTTTTCTACTTTTTGAACAGCAGGTTCTGTAGCTGGTACTGGCGTTTCTGTCGCTGTTGGAGCCACATCAAGCTCAGCTTGAACAGGTTCAGCTACGACTTCAGCTGGTGCAGGAGCTTCAGCGGCCTTTTTTGTTACTTCAGCAGGCACTTCAGTGACAACAGCAACTTCAGTCGCTTCTACCGGAACTTCAACGGCAGGAGCTGGTTCTGCAGCGGCAGCTTCAATCGCTTTTGCGTGATCCTGCTTCGCTTGTTCAGCCGCTTGTTTCGCTAAACGACGACGTTCACGTGGATCGTTTGCAACACGCTTATCTGACACTGGCTTCGGTGGGGTTAAATCCAACATTGGCGCAGGTTCAGCTTCAGGCGTAGCTTTCGCAATTTGTACGTCGCGAGTAACCGGCTTTTTCTCAACCGCAACATCTGCTTGGGCAACATGTTTTGCAGCATATTCATCTGCAAATTTTTGCAAAGCACGATTGAAGGTTGGAAGTAAACCAAATTGCTCGATTAAGACTGAACAATCTTCACCATAAACATGGCGAATTAAGCTACCAACACTGTATTGTGCCAACTCAGGAATTTGAGAAGGTGCAATTTTCGGTGCTTGAGCTTGTTGAGTACGAGCAGCACGTTGTTCGCGGCGGCGTTGACGTGGGTCATTGCTGGCACGACTTGGTTTTTGCTGAACGTGTGGTTTAGGTTGTTGAACTTCAGCTTTTGCTTCAACCACAGCTTTTTCTACAACAGGTGCCTTTTCAGCCACTGGTTTTTCAGCAGCGACTGGAGCTGGTGCTGTGGTTGCAGGGTTTAATGCTACGATTTCGCTTTGAGCTTGATCCACATTGACCACAAGCGCCGTTGACATCACGTCTTGACGAGGTGCATCTACCACTTCAACTTTAGGTTGGCGTGGGTTTTGCGTTTCAGGCTGTTGCTGTTGTTCAACTGCAACGTCTTGAGCAATCGCTTGTTCGTTCAATACGCTTTGATCACGGTGGCGATTTGGGCGGTTTGGACGTTGTTGGTTATTGCGGTCACGACGTGGAACAGACTGCACTTGTTCATTGTTTTGAACATCTTGCTGTACTTGTTCGTTGTTGTGTTGACGACGAGAGTTACGACGGTTTTCACGTTGATCTTGACGGTTGTCTTGGCGCTGTTCCTGACGTTCAGAACGTTGCTCTTGGCGGTTGTCTTGGCGTGCTTCATGACGCTGTTCTTGACGGTCTTGGCGTGAAGGTTGTAACACTTCTTCATGAACTTGATGCGGTTGAGCCTCTTGTTCACGCGTCTCTTTGTGCTGCTTATTATTGCTGCGCTTCTTGTTGCTATGGCGTTTTTCGTCACGTTCCGCTTTTTCTGCGTAGCCGTCACGTTCTTGTTTATGCGCCACTGTTGAAGGTGCAAGGTAAGCATTGCTGTCTGGGGTTACGACTGGTACTGCAGCTGCGCTGATTTGACCAAATTGCCCACGGCTTGATGCACCATTATTCACCATTTGTTCGATTGCAGCAGCAGCGTTGTTGGCAGTACGTGACTGATCAACCGTTGCAGCTTGTTTTTGAACAAATAAGTTTTCAAGCCATGCACATGGACTTGATGACGCTACAGGCGCAGCAACTTGAGCTGGTGCTTGCTGAGCAGCAACGGGTTGTTGTTGCCTATTGTTCTTTTTATGGCCTTTTTCTTGTTGTACAGGTGCTTGTTGTTGAGCAGCAGCGGCCTGTTCTTCACTTAAATGCCATTCGGAAGATTCGTAACCCAATTCTTTTTCGCTTGAACGGGTTGCTTCAGTACGTTCATAGCTTGTTGGCGCAAAGCCTTCTGGGTTATACGAAATTTCGTAATGTGGCGTTTCTAAATGAGGGTGAGGCAGTACAGTCACGCGTACATTCGAAGTTTGTTCTAAGTAAACAAGACTGTGACGCTTTTCATTCAATAAGAAGGCAGCGATTTCAACAGGTACTTCAACTTGAACTTCGCCATGGCGTTCACGTAGCGCAATTTCTTCCACTTTACGCATAATGGAAAGCGATAGAGAGCGTAAGTCACGCACCATACCTGTGCCATGACAGCGTGGGCAAACATAACCCGTTGCTTCTTCGAGCGATGGACGTAAGCGCTGGCGGCTCATTTCCATTAAACCAAAGCGAGACAATTGACCGAATTGAATACGCGCACGGTCGCTTTGCGTTGCTTCACGAAGTTTTGCTTCAACCATACGTTGGTTGCGGTCTTTGGTCATGTCGATAAAGTCGATCACCACCAAACCACCAATATCACGTAAACGCAATTGGCGTGCAATTTCTTCAGCCGCTTCAAGGTTGGTATTGAGTGCAGTATCTTCTACATCACTACCACGAGTTGATTTTGCTGAGTTAATGTCGATTGAAACCAAAGCTTCAGTTTGGTCAATCACAATAGAACCACCAGAAGGAAGTTTGACTTCACGTTCATAAGCGGTTTGAATTTGGCTTTCAATACCAAAGTGAGCAAATAAAGGCTCATTTAAAGTATAGGTTTTCAGTTTGTCGATTTGACGTGGCATTACCGCTTTTACGAAGTTATAGGCTTCGTTATACGCTTGTTCTGAGTCAATCAGAATTTCAGCAACATCATCACGTAAATAGTCACGAATCGCACGAGTTACTACACCTGCTTCTTGGTGCACCAACATTGGCGATGGACCTGAACTTGATGTACTTTGGATTTGTGCCCAAAGATCAAGCAAATGTTGAAGATCAAGTTGCAATTCTTCTTGAGAACGACCGATACCCGCAGTACGAACAATCACACTCATGCCACGAGGGACGTTTAATGACGCCAACATTTCTTTCAATTCTTCACGAACTGAACCTGAAATTTGACGACTGATACCGCCACCTTTCGGGTTATTTGGCATCAATACTAAATAACGACCAGCAAGTGAGATAAATGTAGAAAGGGCAGCGCCTTTATTGCCACGCTCTTCTTTTTCCACTTGAACCAAAAGCTCAGTGCCTTCAGTGATCAATTCACGGATATTTGAAGTATGACGAGGGTCTGCTTTGTAATATGAATTTGCGATTTCGCGCATCGACAGGAAGCCCTGACGACCTGCACCATATTCAACAAAAACTGCTTCTAAAGAAGGCTCTACGCGAGTCACATGACCTTTATAGATATTGGATTTTTTTTGTTCACGGGTACGATTCTCTAAGTCAAAATCGTAAAGACGCTGACCAGTGACAAGTGCAACGCGAATTTCTTCGGCATGTGTTGCATTAATCAACATACGTTTCATGGGTGTAACACCTAGTAGTGATACACAGGAGAACATCGCTTAATTCGTAGCGAGCATCAGATAGCATGGATCAAGTGCGCAGATCGCAAAAAATAATCTGTGCATGTGTACCGGCCTTCTTTGGATGGGCAGCGGTTTTTGATTCACGTATTGATGATGGCAATACGGCTTCAATCTTTAAACGATTAAAGTCACCTGAGCGCATTTCACTGGCGGACAAACGGTGCATTGGATGTGAGTAACTTTCACTGTCACATTGCTCGAAGAGCATCCATTCATATCTGATAGAGCGTCTTGATACGGAATTATCGTCGTACCTTTACAAACTGTGCAGATCCAATGCATCAAACGTTGTGGCCTGAAGATATTTCAGGGAGCGACTGGTCTGATGTGTATCAGTTTACGTTTAAAAACCAACCTTGGTTGGCGCATATTTTTTTGCGGCAAACTGTTTTATGTACCTACGGTACAATTAAACGCAACAGTTTGCTGTTTTGCCGATATAATAAGCCTTCGGCGTCGGCATAATTCTTTTGGGACCTTTCCGAGCTAAAATGAGTAATGTGTTGAAAGTTCAAATGCAGTGAATACTGAAAATGAATCAACTTTTACTCAGTTACGGTGGTTTCCGTGCGCTGACTATATCAAACCTTGCATCATCTGCCTATGGGCTAAGCTTATGTTTCTTGCGAAAAGTATAGCTTAAATGATCATTTTTTATTCAATTTTAGTATTTTTTTAGGTCACAGTAACTGTATGAATTCTACGCAAGAATGGCAAAGCGTCACCTGGTTTGAAGTGGACGAGCATCAGGCGGGTCAACGTATTGATAATTTCCTGTTTAGTCGTCTTAAAGGTGTGCCTAAAAGTCGCATTTACCGCTTGATTCGTGAAAGCCAAGTCCGAGTCAATAAAAAACGGGTCAAAGCCGAAACCAAACTGAATATTGGCGATCAAGTTCGTGTCGCACCGATTCGTTATGAACAAAAAGACGAATCTGCTGCTCCAATTTCAGACAAAGTGGCGCAAAGTCTGCTCAGCCGTGTGGTGTATGAAGATGAAGGCCTGATGGTGGTGAATAAGCCAGCGGGGATTGCCGTCCATGGTGGTAGTGGTGTGGCTTATGGCCTAATTGAAGGCCTGCGTGCAGCAACAGGCAAAAAATATCTTGAATTGATTCACCGTATTGACCGTGATACCTCGGGCTTGGTGATGATTTCCAAGAAACGTAGTGTGCTGAAAACCTTGCAAGACATGCTGCGCGAACACAAAATCCAAAAAACCTATGCCGCTGTAGTCAAAGGTGTGGTGAGTCTGGATAAACAGTTGATTGACCAGCCTTTGCACCGCTATGAGCTTGCCAATGGCGAGCGTCGTGTGCGTGTATCGAAAGAAGGCAAAGAGTCGAGAACCCAGTGGAATGTGCAAGAGCGTTTTATGCATGCCACGCTGGTGTACGCATCACCGTTGTCAGGTCGCACTCATCAAATTCGTGTACATGGTCTGAGCATTGGTCATCCACTCTTAGGCGATGAAAAATATGGTCATGAGACGGAGTATCGCGGTCCAAAACCACGTCGTTTATGTTTACATGCGATGCGTTTGGAAATTCCGGGTTATGCTTTGATTGAAGCGCCTTTGCCTGAAGATATGCAAAGTGTGATTGCACAGCTTAGAGCACAGAAAGCAGATAAGCCTGCGGCTCCATAATAATTGTCTTCTCTTTATTTATTAATAAAGATGGGGCAAAGTCTCACATTGCATTTTGAATAAAGTGTTTTCGTGTCGGCGATGTCTTACTTTTCAGAGATGAAAAGTAACAAAAATCTTTTGTTCATCTGATGGTACGTCCATGTGCCACAGACGAACAGCGACATCTATGTCGCCCTCGTGTATCAAATCCTTGTTGTGATATATGCGCCAGCATTGTTTGGGTGCTTATCTTTCTTTAGTCAAGGAGAGATGAGAGGGCTTTAAAACTGAATAAAATATTGGAAAATATATATGAAAAAACCAGTTGAACTCATCATTTTTGACTGGGATGGCACTTTATTTGATTCGGTTGGACAAATTGTGGCGAGTCTGCAATTCGCTGCACAGCAGTTTGCCCAACCACTCACTGATGCCGATGCAAAAAGCATTATTGGATTGGGGTTGCCTGAAGTTGCACAGCGCCTATTTCCTCAAGTGCCTGAGCTGCACAGCGAGATTCTTAAGAGCTATGCCGACCATTATGTGGCGAACTCAACAGGAGATCGTTGGTTTGATGGTGTTGCTGAAATGCTGCACGAACTCAAAGACGCAGGCCTACAACTTGCGGTTGCAACAGGAAAAAGCCGTAAAGGTTTGGACCGCGTGTTGAATCAAACTCAGAGCCGCGAATTGTTTACAGTGACGCGTGCTGCCAGTGAAACCAAGTCCAAACCTGATCCGCTGATGTTGTCTGAAATTCTAGTAGAAACAGGGGTTACGGCTGAACAAGCGATTATGGTCGGTGATACTTCTTATGATTTGGAAATGGCATTGAATATCGCCATGCCGCGCGTCGGGGTCAGTTATGGGGTGCATAGCATTGAAACTTTAAATCGTTTTAATCCACTGCATATAGCCCCGAATGTTGAAAACTTAAGTAAGTTTTTGCTGAATCATGCGGCACTCCGTGAAGCGGTCTGATTATTGCTCAAAATATGTTATATATTAAAGGTGAGCAATGCTCGCCTTTTTATTTGCTTCTTGTTATATGCTGTTTCCACGGTGATGTTCTTATCTTTTAGTCGTATAAGCCAAGTAATTTAGTCGAGATTTGTAAATAAAGATCAAATCAATGTAAAAAAATATCTCGATCTAAATTGATTAAATAATTGATTTTAAATAATAAATATAAGTGTGTTTATAGCTAATAGCTATAGTCATAAATAAAATAAGTATTGGTATTCATTTTTCAAAATCTAGATGCTAAATGCATCTAAAGATAACGTGTGATGGCATGTGTCGGTCATCTTGGATGATTCGAATGCTGAGGTGCATGCCCATTTTGAGAAATGAATACGTTATGTGTCCAATTTTTGCAGTTTAAGGAAACATTGATGTCGAATTCTGCTGTTGTTGAATCAGTTGCGCAAGCGTTACGCGATGCGGAAATTAATCAAGTCGCAATTGCGCCGATCCGTCCACAATTAGGTGGCGAAAGTGCAGATGTTGATATTGCTTATGCAGTTCAAGAAGTAAATACCCAACGTGCGTTGTCTGAAGGTCGTCGACTTGTCGGTCGTAAAATTGGTTTAACTTCAAAAGTTGTACAAGCACAACTTGGTGTGGATCAACCTGACTTCGGTATGTTGTTTGCTGACATGGCATATGGTGATGGCGAAGAAATCCCAGCGGGTCTACTGATTCAACCGAAAGTTGAAGCTGAAATTGCGCTCGTCATCAATAAAGATTTAACCCAAGAAAAACACACTTATGCAGATATTATCAGTGCAACTGAATATGCACTGCCTGCGATTGAAGTGGTTGATAGCCGTATCGAAAACTGGAAAATTAGCTTGATTGATACAGTTGCAGATAACGCATCTTCAGCTGGTTTTGTATTGGGTTCTCAGCCTGTAAAACTTAAAAATCTTGACCTTGTAAATTGCAAAATGGTCATGACTCGTGGTGAAGAAGTGGTATCACAAGGTGTGGGTAAAGCCTGTCTTGCCAACCCGTTAAATGCAGCAGTATGGCTTGCGGACGAAATGGTTCGTCGTGGTCGTCCATTGCTTGCCGGGGATATCATCTTGACTGGTGCTTTAGGCCCAATGGTTGTGGCCAACCCAGGCGACGTATTCAATGTTGAAATTGAAGGCTTTGGCTCAGTGACTGCGGCATTTGCAGCAAAATAAGTTTGGGTTTCACGGAATTTTTAAGAGTACACATTCATGAAAAAGATTAAATGTGCATTGATCGGTCCAGGGAACATTGGTACTGACTTGCTTTATAAACTTCAACGTAGCGAATTTTTAGAACCTGTATGGATGGTGGGGATTGACCCAACTTCTGAAGGTTTGGCGCGTGCGGCAAAAATGGGCTTGAAAACCACTGCTGACGGTGTGGATGGCTTATTACCACATGTGATTGCAGATGATATCAAAATTGCATTCGATGCGACTTCGGCTTATGTCCATGCTGAAAACAGCCGTAAGTTGAATGAACTTGGCGTGTTAATGATTGACTTAACACCTGCTGCGATCGGTCCATTCTGTGTGCCACCCGTGAACCTCGAAGCGTTATTGGATGCAGGTGAAGTGCCGAACGTCAACATGGTGACATGTGGCGGTCAGGCTACCATTCCAATGGTTGCAGCAATTTCACGTGTTCAACCGGTTGAATATGGCGAGATCATTGCCACAGTTTCAACGAAATCTGTTGGTCCGGGTACACGTAAAAACATTGATGAATTTACTCGTACCACTGCCGGTGCGATTGAAAAAGTCGGTGGTGCAAAAGCGGGTAAAGCGATCATTATCATTAACCCGGCTGAGCCACCACTGATGATGCGTGATACGGTTCACTGCTTGGTTGAAGGTGAGCCAGATCAAGCAGCGATCACTGAATCTGTACATGCAATGATTGCTGAAGTTCAAAAATATGTACCAGGTTACAAACTGGTCAATGGTCCAGTATTTGATGGCAACCGTGTTTCTATGTTCTTGGAAGTGGAAGGTTTAGGGGATTATTTACCTAAATATGCCGGTAACCTCGACATTATGACTGCTGCTGCTGCACGTACTGCCGAAATGTTTGCAGAACGCGTCTTAAACCCTGTCGAAGCTTAAGGAATACCAAAATGTCTAAGATTATTATTAATGATATGACTTTACGTGATGGTATGCACCCGATGCGCCATCAAACGACACCTGAGCAAATGGTTGCCATTGCCACAGCTTTGGATGACGCAGGTGTGCCGCTGATTGAAGTGACCCACGGTGACGGCTTAGGTGGTAACTCTGTCAACTACGGTTTTGCCGCGGCGACAGATGAAGAATATTTAAAAGCGGTAATTCCGAACCTTAAACAAGCCAAAGTTTCAGCATTGCTGTTACCGGGTATTGGTACGGTTGATCATTTGCATATGGCACATGACGTTGGTGTAGCCACTATTCGTGTAGCCACTCATTCAACAGAAGCAGATGTGTCTGAACAGCACATTACCGCTGCGCGTAAACTGGGTATGGACACTGTGGGCTTCTTGATGATGGCGCACATGGCATCTCCAGAAAAACTACTGGAAGAAGCGCAAAAAATGGTGTCTTACGGTGCGAACTGTATTTATGTCACTGACTCCGCAGGTTATATGCTGCCACAAGACGTGACTGACCGCGTGGGTATTTTACGTGCCAACTTAGCTTCAGACATCGAAATCGGTTTCCATGGTCACCATAACCTAGGTATGGGTGTGGCAAACTCGATTGCAGCCGTTGATGCGGGTGCAAAACGTGTCGATTTAGCCTCTGCGGGTTTGGGTGCTGGTGCCGGTAATACACCACTTGAATTGTTTGTTGCGGTTGCCAACCGCATGCAAATCGAAACTGGTGTGGACTTGTTTAAAGTGCAAGATATTGCTGAAGAGCTGATTGTACCGATGATGCAGCAACCAATCCGTGCCGATCGTGATGCGGCAACTTTAGGTTATGCAGGCGTGTATTCTTCATTCCTCTTGTTCGCTAAACGTGCTGAAGCAAAATATGGCGTATCGGCGCGTGAAATTCTGCTTGAATTGGGCCGTCGCGGCACCGTTGGTGGTCAGGAAGATATGATTGAAGACTTGGCCTTGACCATGTCGAAAGCCAAAGAAGCAACGGCTTAATCTTTCCAAAAATTATCTTAAAAAAGCACTTCAAGCGAAGTGCTTTTTTTATTCCGTAAATTTAATTTAATATTTAAAAATGATGGCTTAATAGCTTTTAAATATAAAATTTTCTTTAAAAAATAAAGTGTTAACAAAAGAGTTAAACATAAAAGTGCTTAATGGAGACAATGTCAGGCAGACTTATCTCAGTAAAATAAAAAAAACTATAAAATACATAGGATTAAAATCATCTGACTGATTGTGCATTTAAAATGGCTTATTGTTGAAAAGTATTACAAAAAAATGAATTTTTCATCGGTAAAGAACAAGCCATCTTTGCGGGAAGAAAGTTTAATACTGTGGTCGGATTTTTTTAACAGATAGAGTTCTGCATGATGACCTCATAGCTTAATTTGATTACTGGGAAATAAGCCATGCGTCGTCAAAATTTATGGATAGCAATTCTTGCTGCGACAGCAACATTAGGAACATCTGCAACTTATGCGGACTTTGTTGACGACAGCCAAGTACAATTGAAATTTAAAAACTTTTATTTGGATCGTCAAATTGAAGATACTCCAAATAAAAATTGGGGTTCATGGTCGCAAGGCATTACGCTGGATGCGAAGTCAGGTTATCAGGATATTGGCGCGGGCATTCAAGTCGGCGCGGACCTGCTGGTACAGCATGCCTTTAAACTCAATGGCCGTGATACCAATGCAGACTTTATTTTGCCGCACGATGGTAAAGAATCAAAAGATAACTTTGGCAAAGTAGGTGTGACCTTAAAAGCCAAAGTGGCACAGACTGAATTAAAAGTCGGTGAAATTTTACCGGTATCGCCAGTTTTGGTATTTGATCCGTCGCGTCAGTTGCTGACTACTTACAGCGGTGCATGGCTGGAATCCAAAGATCTGAAAAATACCAAATTAACCTTGGCTTATATTGACGGTATTAATAATCGTTATGATAACCAGTTCCGTGATTTGACGATGTTCGCTCCAGCAAAAGGCGCAAGCTATTACGATAATGGCCCAGCATCTGACGGGATGTATATTGCGGGGATTGATCACCAATTTACGCCTGAAATTAGTGGTAGCTACTGGTATGCCGATGTACAGGATATCTACCAACAGCACTATATAGGTGCGAACTACAAAACTAAACTGGGTGAAAAAGCCAAGTTAGACAGTCATATTCGCTATTTTGATAACTCGGATTCGGGTGACAAGCTCTATGGTGAAATTGATAACCAAGCGTTGTCGGTGGGGGCGAAAGTCAATTATGGCTCACATACATTTGGTTTAGGTTATCAACAAATGTTTGGTGACAATGCCTTTCCAACTTTGGGCGGCTGGGTGCCACAGCCGTACCTTGTAAACTGGGGCGTAGCGACATTTACCAATCCAGATGAAAAATCATGGGGCTTTACTTATGGCTATGATTTCTCGGAGTTGGGTGCGAAAGGTTTAAATACGACTGCTGTTTACTTTACTGGTTCAGATGCAAAATATGCTGGAAAAACCAATCAAAATTCAGACGAGCTGAACTTGATTGTGAACTATACGGTTCCTGAAGGTAAGCTCAAAGGTTTAGGTTTCCAAGCGATGTATATCGATGCTAACTTCGATTACAAGTCTGATTTGGAAGAATACCGTGTAGCTACCACCTATACCTATAAGTTTTAACAAGCTTAGGGGCGAAAGAAAGGGAAGTTGTGATGCAACTTCCCTTTCTGGTCTAAGAGTATTAAAAAAACAAATACCATAATAATTTTAAGGTTATTTAGGAATTAAATCTAAATAAAAACAATGAGTTAATTTATAGTCATTTTGTTGTGTGTGATCGTAAATTTGTATCAGTTGAGGCCTGTCGAACAGGTAATATGAGAAGGTAAAACCATAAAATTCGAAAGAGTTCCCCCTTGGGTTTAAATCCGTTATGGATTGAAATTCAAGCTCAATGCAATACGAGGAGCATGTATGAGCACTGTTCAGATTCCTGACTATACAACTGATTCATTCTTTGGTTTAGAAGATAAATGGATTGAAACTGCTGAAGGCGAATTGACTCATTACCACGAAGTGGGTGAGGGTACACCAATTCTATTTTTACATGGTTCAGGTACAGGTGTATCTGCTGCTGCAAACTGGTGGTTGAACTTACCGCAAATTGGTGAACAAGCGCGTTGTATCGCCATCGACACCATCGGTTATGGTCAAACAGTGGTTGCACCAAACACTGCGTATGGTATCCGTGCTTGGGTAGATCATGCTGTGCGTACTTTAGATGCACTTGGTATTGAAAAAACGTGGTTAGTTGGTAACTCTTTAGGTGGTTGGTTGGCGTTCCAAATGGCGCTGGACTACCCTGAACGTGTGTTGGGTATTGTGTCGATGGGTACTGGTGGTGCAAAACAAACAGCAGCACTAAAAGCGCATGCGAACCCAGTTCTAACGGAAGAAGGCATCAAGAAAACTTTATCCATGTTTGTGGTCAATAAAGACTTGATCACAGATGAACTGGTTAAAGTCCGTTATGAAGCAGCGAAAAATGACTATGCGTCTGATCGTTTGATGGATGTTGTAGGCGCACGAGACCGTGACCGTTTCGAATTCCCACTCGACTTTGAAAAAATGAAAGACATTACTGTGCCAGTCTTATTGATTCATGGTGTGCAAGACGTGGTGATTCCAGTGTCACGTACATGGGACATTTTAAATACTGTGCCAAATGCGGATGCGCATATTTTCAGTCAATGTGGTCACTGGTCACAAGTTGAAAAATCAGCAGAATTCAACACCGTGATTAAAGACTACTTAACAGCACGTGGTGTTTAAGCCATTTTGTTGCTTGAGTTTTGAAATAAAAAAAGGATGACAATGGTCATCCTTTTTTTAGCTTTGTAAGAAGCTGGCGACAACATTAATAATGATGGCCAAGATCGAAGTGTTAAAGCCATAAGCCAGTAAAATGTGTATGGTATTTAATTCACGCATGCTACGCGAGGTAATAGAAACATCTGCTGTTTGTGCAGATGTGCCGATCACATAACTAAAATAAATAAAGTCGGGATAGGTGGGATATTCAGTTTTGGGAAAATCTAAACCGCCGTCCAAAGCGCGTTCAACCGCCAAATAAAAGTCATGCGCATAATGAATGGCGAAAATGGTATGCACGAAAAACCATGCCGAGATGATGGTAATGATGGAGAGAGCTAAATGGCTGGTGCGAATAATCGGATCTTTGGGCAGCTGATTGACTTCAATCACAATCGCAATAAAGCACATCACCAAGGTCAGTAAAACCAAGAATAAAATAAGCCATTTACTGGCATCTTGCTGCTGCGCGCGCTGCAAAATATGCCAATGATCTGCTTGCCACAGTTTGGTCATGGTGGTAAATAAATAACCTGAAATCGCCAAATTCCAACTCAGCAATAAGCAGCTCGACCAACGCCACGAGGTCAACATTTGCAGTAAAACGTAGATCAAAATGGTGATCATAAAGCTGACAAAGAAATATGGACGGCTTTGAAGCCCGGTTTTGAGGCGAAAAAATGGACTGACTTTCATCGTAGCTCTCGCATTATTCTTGTTGTATGGCAAAAAATTACGCTATTTAGCGTTGAATT
The DNA here is from genome assembly GCF_050285345.1 of Acinetobacter sp. Classification (GTDB taxonomy): domain Bacteria; phylum Pseudomonadota; class Gammaproteobacteria; order Pseudomonadales; family Moraxellaceae; genus Acinetobacter. Next base: position 8,045 of record NZ_JBLZXR010000085.1, on the reverse strand, counting down.
GTCTAATTCAGTGCTGAAAATTTCATTAGACTTAAGTTGTAAATTGGTGGTTTTAAGTATGGTTTATAAATTCATAAACTAAAATTTATAAGTTATTTCCCATGAAGATCGATGAGCTGATAGATAAAATGTGTGAGCGGAAAAGTTAAATTGATCGATTTTTAGGCAAATCCGGGCTTAAAAAAGCACCATTATTCATTTTAAAAATAATGGTGCCAGATCTACATTTGAATGGTGCGCGAAAATTACTGCTGTTCGCGATTAATATTCAAATAGAAAACTTTGGTTAACAATTCTAAGAATTTATCGACCGCGACAGAGCTGGCGTTTTTACGGTAGCTGACATACAGGTCTAAATACGGTAATTCAATATCCAGTGGGCGAATCACGGTATTGTTCATGGTCAGCGGTGCAATATAGCCCGGCAAAATAGTGCAGCCTAAACCCATACCAATCGAGTTGATATTAAACAGAATATTATCTGCTTTTTGCACAATGTTAAATTGAATGCCATTGGTTGCAGCAAAGTTTAAAATCGCTTCGTGTAATGTACCGGATTGTTCTCGTGCAGGAATAATAAAATCTATACCATTCAATGCTTTAACAGGGATTCGTTCATATTTTGCCAGAGGGTGATCTTTGGGCAAAATAAAGATTAAAGGTTCACGTAGCACAAACTGGCTTTCAATCTCATCATTATGGAAATTATGGCGAGTAAAAGTGATATCCAGCTCACCTTTTTGCAATAATTTCATCTGTTCGAGGTTGTTTAAGCTGAGGAGTTCAATTTTGAGCTCAGGGCTTTGTACCCGTAGGTTAGGCAGGACATAAGGGAAAATTTTCATCTCTGCCACAGGGACGAAACCAATGCGTAACATCTGCTGTTTGGCTTGTGATACTTGACGTGCCATCGCGACAGCCTTGTCTGCTTGTGCGAGGGTTAAGCGGGCTTGTTCAAGGAATACGGCACCTTCTTCCGTTAACTCGACTTTACGTTTGGTCCGGTTAAGAAGTTTAACGCCCACATCTTCTTCAAGGTCTTTAATTTGTTGGCTTAAAGAGGGTTGGGCAGTATAAAGTTTTAACGCTGCTTTACTGAAGTTCAGTTCTTCAGCCACAGTAATAAAGTAGCGTAAGTGTCGTAATTCCATATGATCAACCCCTGGAGTAATCCAAAAAATGTCTTACTAAGTAGTAAGATTAGTATAATCTATAAACAACTATTACGTGTAGATTATTTTGCCATTCAGGAAATAAATGGTCTTGCGGTTTCTAGAAAAATTTTAATATAAAAAAAATCTACCGTAATTATTCATAAAATCTCTTAATTAAAACAAAATAAATATTTCCCGAAAATCGCTCTAAAATCCATCATCGTTGAAAAGTTGAGTCTATTACTTTGTGCCTTATGGTCACAGGAGAGCTTTTCATGAGTGGAAAAATTGATGTGCGCGAAATCGATGCTTTAGTCGATGCACAAAATGGACGTATCACACCGTCGATCTATACGGATCCAGACATTTACGAACTTGAATTGGAACGTGTGTTCGGTCGTACATGGTTATTCCTATGCCATGAAAGCCAAATTCCTAAGGCTGGCGATTTCTTCAATACCTATATGGGTGAAGATCCAATCATCGTTGCGCGTCAAAAAGATGGCTCAATCAAAGCATTCTTAAACCAATGCCGTCACCGTTCTATGCGTGTAAGTTTCGCTGACTGTGGTAATACCCGTGCTTTCACTTGCCCGTACCACGGTTGGTCATACGGTATTGATGGTTCACTTAAAGATATCCCGCTTGAAGATCGTGCATTCCCTCATGGTGCGTGCAAAGAGCAATGGGGTCTGGTTGAAGTGAACCGTGTTAAATCATACAAAGGCTTAGTATTCGCTTGTTGGGATGAAACCACGCCTGATCTTGAAGAATACATGGGCGATATCGCTTGGTACTTAGATGGTGTGCTTGACCGTCGTCCGGGTGGTACAGAAATTATTGGTGGTGTACACAAGTGGGAAATTGACTGTAACTGGAAATTTGCAGCTGAACAGTTTGCTTCTGACCAATACCACGCATTGTTCTCTCACGCTTCTGCGATCCAAGTTTTGGGCGCGAAACCTGATGACGAATCATCTAAGAAATTAGGTGCAGCACAAACAGCACGTCCAGTGTGGGAAACTGCAAAAGACGCAATCCAATACGGTTCACGTGGTCACGGTTCAGGTTTCTTCTTCACCGAAAAACCCGATGCAAACGTTTGGGTTGATGGTGAAGTTGCCAATTACTTCCGTGAAACTTATGAAGAAGTAAAAGAGCGTTTAGGCGAAGTTCGTGCTTTACGTCTTGCAGGTCACAACACCATGTTCCCAACTTTGTCTTGGTTGAACGGTACAGCAACACTTCGCGTATGGCACCCACGTGGTCCAAACAAAACTGAAGTGTGGGCATTCTGTATTGCAGACGCTGAAGCATCGCAAGAAGTGAAAGAAGCTTTTGAACGTTCTGCAACACGTGCATTCGGTCCTGCTGGTTTTCTTGAGCAAGATGACTCGGAAAACTGGATTGAAATTCAAAAAGTTTTACGTGGTTATAAAGCCCGTCAAAACAAATTGATTATGGAAATGGGTAAAGGTAACGAGAAAGTACGTGAAGATGGTATCCCTGGTATCACCAACTACATTTTCTCAGAAACAGCTGCACGTGGTATGTACCGTCGTTGGGCTGACCTATTGATTCATGAAAAATGGGAAGACGTTGAAGCTGCGGCTGACGAATATGAGAAGGAGCTTATGAAATGAGTCAAATTAGTTTAGAACTCCATCACCAAATTAGTCAGTTTCTTTATCGTGAAGCAAAATTGCTGGACGATTGGAAATTCCGCGAATGGTTAGATGTGTTAGGGGAAGATATTTCTTATACCTTACGCACCACACCAAACGCTCAAACACGTGACCGTCGTCGTTCGGTTGAGCCACCAACGACTTGGGTATTTAACGATACCAAAGATTTGCTGGAACGCCGTGTAGCTCGTTTAGAGACAGGTATGGCTTGGGCTGAAGAACCTCCTTCACGTACAACACATATGGTTTCAAATGTGATTGTTGAAGCGACTGAAGTTGCAGGTGAATACGACGTTTACGTGACCTACTTGTTGTACCGTACCCAGAAAGAAAAAGATGTCACCATCTACTGTGGTAAGCGTCACGACAAGATCCGCAAAGTCGATACTGAGCAAGGTTTCCAAATCTTCAACCGTAAGATTATCCTTGATCAGGTGACTTACAACTCACATAACCTGAGTGTGTTCTTCTAATGAATAAGATTTTTGTTTGCCAAGTCGATGATTTAGACGAAGGCGATGCATTGAAAGTAGATTGTGGCGTGAATGGTATTGAAGCGCTTGCGGTATTCAACAATGGCGGAGAATTTTTCGCCATGAACGACCGTTGTTCACACGGTAATGCTTCAATGTCTGAAGGTTACCTTGAAGATGACGGCACAGTGGAATGCCCACTTCATTCAGCACGTTTCTGTTTAAAAACTGGGCAAGCATTATGCTTACCAGCAACAGATCCAATCAAAACATTCCCAGTGATTGTTGAAGATGGTGCTTTATACGTAGAAATGGCAGGAGAGTAATCATGGGTTGGCTACAAGGCGAAGTTGCACTTATTACTGGCGGTGGTTCAGGCTTAGGCTGGGCACTGGTTGAACGTTTCCTAGAAGAGGGTGCACAAGTTGCAGTTCTTCAGCGTTCAAAAGAAAAAGTGGATGCCTTAAATGAACATTTCGGTGGCAAAGTGCTTGCGATCGAAGGGGATGTAGCCAGCTATGAAGACAACGTCCGTGCTGTTAATGCGACGGTGGAACGCTTTGGTAAGCTTGACTGTTTCGTCGGAAACGCTGGTATCTGGGATCATTATGCCGATATCGTCAATACTTCGGGTGAGCAGCTGGAAAAAGCCTTTGATGAAATCATGGGTATTAACACCAAGTCGCTGATCCTAGGTGCCAAAGCGGCACTCGATGCATTGATCGCTTCTGAAGGTTCCATCATATTTACTTTGTCTAATTCTGCACTGTATTCCGCAGGCGGAGGCCCTGTATATACTGCATCTAAGCATGCAGGGGTCGGCGTGATGAAAGAATTGGCCTATGAGCTTGCGCCTAAAGTACGAGTGAATGCGGTTGCACCGTCAGGTATGAATGTCAACATCAAAGGCGCTGCATCTTTAGGTCAGGAAAATCTGGGTCTATTAGATGCCCGTGATCCTGAAAAAATTGGACGTGGTATGCCGCTTGGCTTCTTGCCAGAACCTGAAGATATGACTGGTTCTTACGTACTCTTGGCTTCTCGTCAGAACAACCGTCCACTGACAGGCGTTTTAATTAATGCGGAATGTGGTCTAGGTATCCGTGGTTTACGTCAACCACGTGCTGGCTTCTTTGACGAGATCTAAATTCGCCAAAACGTAAAGAACTTACTCGGCAGCCATTTTGGCTGCCTTCCGTTTAGGAGTCACCCATGGCCGTTAAACTTATTTGTGCATCGCACAGCCCCTTAATGGAATTTGCTTCTCCGCAAGAGAAATATAAAGAGGAAAAAGTTCGTGAAACTTTTGCCAAACTTGCCAAAGAAGTTGCAGATTATAATCCAACCTTAATCATTACTTTTGGTCCAGACCATTTTAATGGTTTCTTCTATGACTTGATGCCGAGTTTCTGCGTGGGTATTCGTGCCAAAGCCGCAGGCGACTGGGATTATGGTAAAGACAATGACCACATCAACGTACCTGAAGAAACAGCTGTGAATTTAGTGCGCCGTGTGTTGGATGAAGGTGTCGATGTAGCGTACTCATACCGTATGCAAGCCGACCATGGCGTGACTCAACCATTACATTTCTTGTGTGGCGGTCAGCTTGATCGTTACCCAACGATTCCAATTTTTATCAATGGTGCAGCTGCACCGATGCCAACCACTAAGCGTACAGTGGCTTTGGGTCGTGCAGTGGGTCAGTTTATTCAATCATTGAACTTGGAAAATGAACGTGTATTGATCTTGGGTACAGGTGGTCTTTCTCATGATCCACCGACACCGCAAATGGGTTCAGTGCCACCAGAAGTGGAAGAATTCCTGATCTGTGGTCGTAACCCGACTGCAGAAGCGCGTAACACACGTCAGGGTAAAATCATTGCTGTCGGTCAAAAACTCGCTGCAGGTGATACGTCTGTGGCTGTGCCATTAAACCCAGAATGGGATCGTGCACTCCTCGAAACATTTGCCCAAGCTGATTTTGCTGCGATTGAAGCAATGACTGAAGCCGAAATTCGTGTCGAGGGCGGCCGTGGCGGTCAAGAAGTGCGTTCGTGGATGGCTGCCTTTGCTGCCTTGCATGAAGTCGGTGAATATGCAATGACAACACATTGCTACGAAGATATTAGTGAGTGGATTGCGGGCTTCGGCATCGTATCTGCAGAATTGAAATAAGGAACAAACCCATGAGCCAAAATGGTATCGAAACCATCGTTATTGTTGGAGCTGGTCAAGCTGGTGCTAGCGCCATTTTAGAACTCCGTGCGAACAAGTATGAAGGCAAAATCATTTTGGTGGGTGATGAAACACATCTTCCTTATGAACGTCCGCCTTTGTCTAAAGACGTGATTTTAAAGCCTGAAGAAACCAAGATCGAAATTCTGTCGGAAGAAAAACTGGCAGATTTAGGGGTTGAGCATATTCGTGGCAATGGCGTGGTGAAAATTAACGCAGACGCGAAAACCGTTGAACTGAAAAATGGCGAAATGGTTGCATTTGACAAATTGCTACTGGCAACTGGTGGCGCAGCGCGCCGTTTACCGAACTTCGATGCGCTAGGCAAACACGTGTATACCCTGCGCAACCTTGAAGATTCTCAAGCCTTAGTTCCGGTATTACAGCCGGGTCGTCGTTTGGTGTTGATTGGCGGTGGCGTGATCGGTCTTGAGCTTGCATCTTCGGCACGTGCTAAAGACTGCGAAGTGACGGTGATCGAAATGGGTCCTATGGTGATGGGCCGTTCATCTCCACGTGTATTAAGCGAATTCTTATTGGCGCAGCAACGCCTTGCGGGTGTTGATGTCCGTCTTTCTACCGCGATTACAGATTGCAAGCTAGATGGCGAAGAAGTCGTGATCACGCTGGAAGGTGGTGAAGAACTTCGTGCCGATGCGGTGATTTACGGTATTGGTATTGTGCCGAATATGCAGCTTGCTGCGGATGCTGGGCTAGCGGTGGACTGTGCCATTAAGGTCAACGAAGACTGCCAAACTTCACATCCTGACATCTATGCAGCAGGTGATGTAGCAACTCAGCTTCGTGACTGCGGCAACCATCGCCGTGTCGAAACGTGGGAAAATGCCAACTTACAAGCGGGCATCTTTGCGCGTCATGTGATGGGTGTTGAGCATCCAACCCCAAATCCAGCATGGTTCTGGACCGATCAGTTAAGCATCAACTATCAATTTGTCGGTGATATGGGCGCAGCGGAATGGATTGCGCGCGGTGAGATGAATGCTGAACAGCGTGCTGAATCATCATTTGTTTTATTTGGTGTGACTGATGGCGTCATCGTGGGCGGTATTACTGTGAATGCAGCCAAAGAGATGCGTCATTTGAAAAAATTGATTAGCAAGCATGCACCGTTTGAAGCAGATAAATATTTAGATTTAAGCCAAGATTTACGTAAACTTGTAAAATAAGCTGAATGCCTAAAAAGAGCAGACCTATGGTAACGTGGGTCTGCTTTTTTATGCATATGGTTTATTGTCATGACCACATTTTACTCGAAGCTTTAGAAAGTTTTCGCGTAGGTAGTTGTTACTTTTAAAAGATTAAAAGTAACAAAATTTTTTTGATTGTTTGAGGGTACGTCCATATACCCCAAACGACCAGGCGGCATCCATGCTGCCATCAGTATTGTTGATTGTGGATTTGAACATAAATTTGGTTCGATTCTTTTTAATACATTTTTATTGAGCAGTTTATGAACTCAAATTCATCTTCCATGATGGTCACGGCAAGTATCTATGCGCTTTTGGTGCTAATTTGGGCGGCCACGCCGCTGGCGATTGTGTGGAGTGTGGCGGAAGTGCATCCGATGTGGGTACTGATTATCCGTTACTTTGGTGCATCGATCATTGCGCTATTCCTCTTGAAACTTATGCATGATCCTTTGCCTTTTGATGCAGTATCGTTCAAAAGCTATGTGGCGGGCAGTTTAAATCTGATCGGTGCGCAGTTGTTTATTTATCTGGCTGCGAACTATCTGACTTCAGGCTTGATGGCGCTGATTTTTGGTTTTTCACCGCTGATTGCTGGTTTGATCGGTCATGTGATTTTAAAAACGAATAAACTGATCTGGTTGCAATGGCTGGGCATGGCGATTGCAGTGGGCGGCCTGACCTTTGTCTTTGCCGATTCCGCTGACAGCAAAGTCAATCCGATTGGCATCGTTCTGATGCTGATCAGTATGGTCTCCTATATCAGCTCTATTTTCTGGGTCAAGCAGATCAATGCACCGCTAAAACCGATGTCGCAAGCCACAGGGTCTCTAATTGTATCTGCACTGGGTTCGCTTTTGATTATTCCCTTCATTTGGCAACATTTTCCCACAGCAATACCAAGCGGTCGTGCAATGATAGGTTTTATCTTTACCATGATTCTGTCGTCGATTGTGGCGATGCTGTGCTATTTCTGGCTGATCAAACGTTTGGCTGCATCCACGGTGTCTTTAAGTAATGTAATGACTCCCGTGATTGCTTTGGTGCTGGGCGCGACCTTAAATCATGAACATATCAGTCCCAATGCCTTTATTGGTATTGTTGTAGTGATGTTGGGGATCGTGATGTATTTCTGGAAAGAATGGCGCAGCCAATATTTCAATCGGATTTAAATCAGTTGCAACAAACAATCAGTAAATAAGGAAGCATCGTCTCACTGCTGTCCCATAGTTTAATTTAAATAAAAAAACCTGAGCCCAAATCGTTAAAATATAAGTGCGAACCAACACT
>NZ_JBLZXR010000084.1:0-7015 GCF_050285345.1 Acinetobacter sp. | reverse complement strand
TGCCCGATAAAAAATGGCGAAAACAAGAAGAACCTCAATTGAGGCTCTTCTTATGAAAATTGTGGGACAGCAGTGACCCAAAGGTGCGTTTTAATTGAATCAAAGCATTAAGCGTCTAATTCCGCCATAACTTCATCAGTGAATTCAACGTTAGTATACACGTTTTGAACATCATCAAGATCTTCAAACATATCAATCATTTTAATGATTTTTTTCGCTTGTTCTACGTCTGAAATTAACGCTTTGGTTGAAGGGTTCATCACCACTTCAGCATTGTCAGATTTTAAACCTGCTGCTGTGAGCGCATCTTGAACTTCACCAAAAGTTTCTGGAGTTGTGATGACTAAAATTTCTTCTTCATCAACTTCGATGTCTTCAGCGCCAGCTTCTAACGCGATATCCATGATTTGATCTTCTAAAGAAACATCTTCAAAAGTAATTTCACCACGCTTGGTAAACATATACGCGACTGAACCCGCAGTACCTAAGTTACCGTCAGTTTTAGAGAAACAGTGACGAACATCTGGAACAGTACGGTTTAAATTGTCTGTCATTGTTTCAATGATCACAGCCACACCACCAACGCCATAACCTTCGTAAGTGACTTCTTTTAAATCGGCATTTTCTTCACCGCCCACACCACGTTGAACTGCACGGTTGATGGTGTCACGTGTCATATTTGCGACCAATGCTTTCTCAACGACAGCACGTAAACGTGGGTTAGACGCAACATCACCACCGCCTAAACGTGCAGCTGTAACAATTTCACGAATGAATTTTGTGAATACTTTAGCGCGGCTCGCATCTTGTTTTGCTTTACGATGCTTAGTATTAGCCCACTTGGAATGACCCGCCATGCGAAATATGCTCCTTGTAGATTGGCCTTATGCCTCTCGAATTGAGCAAATTCTACCATAACGGCATTTTTGTGTGAAAGTATTGGATTTCATGAAATGAATAGTTGAAAAGAAATTGTCCAACTTCGCCTAAGTATCAATAATACGCATAAAAAAGTAACGCTTGGAAAATATGCAAAATTTAAAATGAGATCCGTTTAAACGTTGGAAAGGGCAAATGTTTAATTTCTTAGCCAAATGGGTTTAGTGGCGTATTTAAAAAATAAAATTTCTATTTTCAATAAAGTAGATATTTAAAGCAGTGAGAAGGGAGATAAATACGAATATCATAGATTCCGATTTGATCTCCCATATACACTGTTAGTCCTTATTTTTCGGTTCAGGGATGATAATGTCTAAACCGACTTTTTCTTTATAAAGTTGTTGGATCAGTGCTAAATCATGATCGAGATCCGTGGGGTAGATTTTACCGAAAATCCCGCCTTGTTTACTTTTGGAGTTGGCATACATTAAAGCAATCGGCACACCCGCAGCTTTGGCAATATACCAGAAACCTGTACGAATGGGTTTGCGAGCTTCGCCACGTTCTGCACGTGTCGCTTCTGGAGCAATGACCAAGTTAAACTTTTCATGACTTTCAAATTGTTCAACCATTTGTGTCACAATATCTTTACTGGCTTTACGATCAACAGGAATACCGCCCATTGCTTCAAGCACAGGTTTAAATGGGCCTTTAAAGAGCTCTTTTTTGATTAAGGTGTGGATTTTAATATCGTAAATTTGGCAAAGTGCCAGAGACAAAACGGCATCTAACATGGATGTATGTTCAAAACCAACAATCACTTGCTTATTTTCTAAAACATCAGGTTCTACGTGGTATTTCCAACCAGCCAATTTAAATGCAGACTCACCAATAAACTTTTTCAACATAATGAATGAAACAGTGACTATCAAAGGGTGTAATTTCTGCCTGTTTCTGCAAGGAGTCAAGTAGTTTTTTAGTGAGATGAAGATGCCGAATTGTACGCTGTGGTTCTCAATGAAATCATGTTGATTAAGCGTTATTTATAATAAATCAGTTAAATTGTATACAGTAAAACTCTTATCATAGATAAAAATACTCTTAAAAATTTACGAAATATCGCTATCCATACAGTAGAATTATTATTAGACTTTTGTCGTAGACTATTTGTTGTAACCGTATTGTCTTATCCTGTATTTTGATGGAGAACTCAAGCATGATCTATTTAACTGCTGTGGTATTCGCTGTTGCTATGTTTCTTTTGATCATGATTTGGTCATTAATTGAATTCTATTTAGATTTAAGAAAGCCAGAACAGGTTGAATCTTAAAATTCAGTTCAGTTTTCTTCACTTTATGATGTATTTCTTTATATTATAAGTCTTTAAACTTTTAATTATTCTTAATGAAGTTATCGTATTTAACTATAGCTAAATTCTAAAAATATCAGCACGTAAAAATACCTGTAAAACTCCATTCTTTAAGGTCTTTGGTGTACTGAAGATTTAAGTAATCAGCTATATTAGTCTTTCACTATAAGTTCCAGATAGAGAAGTACTGAAAAGTTGATTCGATCAGTTGTTATTTTATAAAAATCAGTATCGTTTTTCCTAAGGAATTTATCTCTGTTGTATTTCATTTAGCTATCTCCGTTTTATAAATAAGTCCCGTCATAATGGCACCGATTGTTGCCAATAATATATCTTTATGCGCATCCCAGATATCACCTTGTTGCCCATTATAGTTTTCAGCGGCTTCAGGCGATAAACCAATCGCAATAAGCCATTCGATCCATTCATAAATCAGACTCGTTGCCATTACAAACTGCACTACCAGTAAAAATAGGGTGGATGCTTTGAGTTGAGGAAGCCAGAGCTGGAAAATACGATAAAAGAAGGGGTACAAAAATAAGCCATAGCTAATGTGTACGAAACGATCATACATATTTCGAGACCAACCCATAACTTGATCTAAATTAAAACCAAGAAGTGACTGCGTCCATTCAGCGTAGGGAACATAGGAATAAAGATAGTGTGCGCCAATAATATGGATGAGTAAAAAGCCAATATATAAGCAAACACTCGCAAAACTTAGTCCCAATTTATAAAGGCATACTAGTAAGACTACCAGCATAAGTGCTGTGCCAATCTGATGCAGTAAATAAGCTTCCATTTCGAGCGGTTGAATACTGGCAATTACAATAGTGGCAAAAAGTACAATAAATGGAAAAATATGCTTTGGAGAAAGTTTGTAATCTATCATGCGTCTGGCAGTGCTCAATTATTATGAACTATAAATTTTTTAATATGGTGTAAGTATAGCGATAACTTGATTCGATGTACGAGTACAGCTCATTAATTTTTTTATTGCATTGGTCTTTCAAATTATAGGATTTGGCGTAGTTGCGCTTAGGACATTTTCTGAATGAATCCGTTAAACTATGGACATATTTTTAGATTGACTCGGTTGTAGGTATGGCTGTTATAGAAGCATTCGAAGCAAAACAGAATTGCTATTTTAATTATGACTTTGAAGAATTGTATTTATCAGATGATTTTCCAGAAGAGTTGTCTGTTTCTTTACGCGGCATGCTGTACCGACATGAAATTCAATACCCAGACGTGACCTATTATATTTATTTCAGCGATATTTTAAGTGGTAATGAATTTGAAAAAATGAAAGCAGATTGGGCGCGTTATTGTCCCTTAGATTAATTAAATTCGCATCTTAATTGGATTTTATCCAATAAAAAGCGAAGCATGAAGCTTCGCTTTTTTGATTTATCTAAAATTAGATTTTAGCAATAAGCTCTTTAACTTGTGCAGCTTGAGTAGAAGCATTACCTGTATAAGTTGCAGGCGTCATCTCAGCAAGACGAGCACGATCTTCAGCAGGAACGGCTTCAAGCTCGTTACCATTTACAAAATTCACCATCATGTCGCGAGTCATTGCTTGACCACGAGTCAGGGCTTTTAATTTTTCGTATGGTTTTTCAACTGCATAACGACGCATAACTGTTTGAATTGGTTCAGCAAGCACTTCTTGTGCATGGTCAAGATCTTCAAGAATACGCGCAGCATTCAATTCAAGTTTGCCAATACCTTTAGAACATGCTTCAAATGCGATCAAGCTTTGCGCGAAACCAACACCCATGTTACGAAGTACAGTTGAATCTGTTAAGTCACGCTGCCAGCGAGATACTGGAAGTTTTTCGCCTAAATGCGCCAATACTGCATTTGCAATACCCAAGTTACCTTCTGAGTTTTCGAAGTCAATTGGGTTAACTTTATGCGGCATAGTTGAAGAGCCAACTTCACCTTCTTTCAAACGTTGTTTGAAGAAGCCAAGAGAGATATAACCCCAAACGTCACGGTTAAAGTCGATCAAAATTGTGTTGAAACGACGTAACGCATCAAAAAGTTCCGCCATGTAGTCATGTGGTTCGATTTGAGTGGTGTACGGGTTAAAAGTTAAACCTAATGATTCAACAAATGCTTGTGAATGTGCAGGCCAGTTAATTTCTGGGTAAGCAGAGTAGTGAGCGTTGTAGTTACCAACAGCACCGTTGATTTTGCCTAGAAGTTCAACTTGTTTGAATTGTTTGATTTGACGTGCAAGGCGGTAAGCCACGTTTGCCATTTCTTTACCCAAAGTTGTTGGGCTTGCAGTTTGGCCGTGTGTACGAGACAACATTGGTTGTTCTGCGTGCTGTTCAGCCAACGCTACGATTGAATCGATGATTTGCTGCATTGCTGCAACGAGAACTTCACGACCATTTTTCAACATTAAAGCGTGAGACAAGTTGTTGATATCTTCAGAAGTACATGCGAAGTGAATGAATTCACCTGCATTTTTAAGTTCATCAATGTGAGCAATTTGCTCTTTTAGGAAATACTCAACTGCTTTAACGTCGTGGTTCGTCGTACGTTCGATTTCTTTAATGCGGTTTGCATGGTCTTCAGAGAAGTTAGCAACGATTGCGTCAAGTGCAGCATTAGTTTCAGCAGAAAAAGCTGGAACTTCAGTGATTTCTGGACGGTTCGCAAGCGCTTGTAACCAACGCACTTCAACAGTCACACGAGCATGAATTAAACCAAACTCAGAGAGGAAAGGGCGCAGAGCATCACATTTGCTAGCGTAGCGTCCATCTAATGGAGAAAGTGCGGTTAAAGCGTTCATAGCGATTCCTTAAACTTTGGAATTAAACGTAAAACAAAAGCTCGATCAGCATGAGGTTAAACAACCTGATACTGTAATCGAGCAAGATCTTGAATATCTTGGAGCAGCTTACGCTTACTGAAAATCATACCCCATGAGCTTCCACCGAGTTGACGCCATAAGTGCGCCATTTGTAGACCGGTAAAGAGGGAAGCACGAATACGATTGGTATGTGCGGTATCTTTAAATGCTTCGGCATTGCCACGAACCATAATGCGTGGATTAATTGATCCAGCAGTTTCAATATAGGTTTGGGCTAAATTGGCAATAATACTTGGGTGTAAATAATTATTATCGAAAAAGGAGAGTTGTCTTAAAATTTTTTGCTGGGATTGTTCAATAATTTCAACGAATTTGGGATTGCTATAGACTTTCTTTTCTAACTGCAACAAGGCCATGGCATAGGTCATAGGCAGTTTGGTGTTGGCAAGTTTAGGTAGTCTGGATTTTGGTGATGTATTAAAAGGTTGGGTGATGCTACTTTCTAAGGTTTTTAAGCCAAGTGAAATATCCGCCAATTTATCAAAGAAATCGAGAGTCTGGCCAGACTGATTCGACTTTGGGCGGATATTTAAACTGGCTTTAATCAGATGTTCAAAATAGAAGTTACCACTTTCACCAATACTTTGTGTTCCCGTCAAAGCCGTCATGTGAGTTAGCTGTGTGGCTTGAAACACAGCAGCTAACGCCAATGCACGATTTTGACGAGTATTCAGAGTTTGGGGCTGTTGAAATGGTAACTCTGCCATCCGAAACAATCCTTATTTAATAAAATCTGGTTTAGGCGCATTGGTATGGTGAATCACACCGCCACCTAAACAAACTTCACCAGTATAAAACACTACACTTTGACCCGGCGTTACAGCGCGTTGTGGTTCATCAAATTCAACACGCACACCATTCGGTGCTGTAGGGTCTTTAAATAATGTACAGTCTTGGTCAGGCTGACGGTAACGGGTTTTTGCTGTGCAGCGGAAACCAGTTTCAGGAATTTCTTGTTCGCCTGCAACCCAGTCAATGGCTTCAGACCATAAAATGGTGCTTTGCATAAGTGGATGTTCATGACCTTGACCAATAACGAGGCGATTACCTTCAATATCTTTGTGCAGCACAAACCAAGCGCCTTCTTCAGCACCTTTAAGACCGCCAAGACCGATACCACCGCGTTGACCGAGCGTATAGTACATTAAGCCGTGATGTTCACCAACCTCTTTACCCGTATCAAGTACGATTTTTCCGGGTTGAGCGGGTAAATATTGTTTTAAGAAGTCATTAAAACGACGTTCACCAATAAAGCAAATTCCTGTTGAATCCTTTTTCTTGGCAGTGGCTAAACCGAGTTCTTCCGCAATTTTACGGACTTGTGGTTTTTCAATTTCACCGACAGGGAACAAGGTCTTATTAATTTCACGACCATGCACAGCATGTAAGAAATAAGTTTGGTCTTTATTTTGATCGACACCGCGTAGAAGCGGTGCATATTCTTCACCGCGTGAATTTTTCAGAGTCTCACCGCGACGGCAGTAGTGACCAGTGGCAATAAAGTCAGCACCCAAATTCACTGCATGATCTAAGAATGCGCGGAATTTAATTTCCTTATTACACAAAATATCAGGGTTAGGGGTACGACCCGCCGCATATTCTTGTAAGAAATGCTCAAAGACACGATCCCAATATTCCATGGCAAAGTTTGCGGTATGGAGTTTGATCCCAATTTTGTCACAAACGGCTTGAGCGTCGGCAAGGTCTTCCATAGCCGTACAGTATTCCGTGCCGTCATCCTCTTCCCAGTTTTTCATGAAAAGACCTTCAACTTGATAACCTTGTTGAAGTAAAAGTGCAGCAGATACAGAAGAATCTACACCACCAGACATACCGACGATGACACGTTGTTGCATAGGATTAAGCATCCAAATTTG
>NZ_JBLZXR010000083.1:0-29128 GCF_050285345.1 Acinetobacter sp. | reverse complement strand
GTTTTTCGCTAAACCCTTGTTTCTCAACAAGTTTTAATCAACATCACCGCCGATGGATGTGCATTCTACAGCATTTCTAACCCAACGCAACACCTTTTTTTAAATTATTTATTCGAGTGGTTTTTTTTTGTTCAATTTAGCCTTTTTTATTCATATTTTGATCAAATTTGCTTTCAACAACGACATTCATATGCTGTTAATATTAAGATATTATCTGCGCTGTTTTAATTATCCGAAAAAAGACTCAGGAATTTTATATGCAACATTCACATTACCTGTGGGCAAGTCTACTCTCTCTTGGACTAGTTTCTCCTGCTTTTGCTGAGTTTACGGATTCTGTAACCGTTACTGCCGAATCATCGGAAGAAAGTACAGCTGTAAAACACTCACGCCTTGAAGCACTAAAAGAATTAAAAAATGTTAAAGCAAAAGATTTAAAAGTTGATGCACATGCTGCCCAGCCAGAAGAAGAAAAAGACCCTTTACAACCACTCAACCGTCAGGTTTATGCATTTAATGACATGATGGACCGAAATATTTTACGTCCTATTGCAGTTCAATATAAAGAAAAAGTCCCAAGTGACGTTCGTGGTTCTTATCGTCTGTTCAGAAAAAATATGAGTGAGCCATGGAATGCGGCAAACCAGATTGCTCAAGGTCGTTTTAGCCGCGCAGCAAAAACATTGGCCAGAACTACTATTAATACAGTGACTACATTAGGACTAGCTGACCCAGCCCGCAGAATGGGCTTTACCTCAGAAGAAGAAAGCTTAGGCAATACATTAGGCTACTATGGCATACCGAGTGGCCCATACTTGATGTTGCCTATACTTGGCCCATCGACATTCCGTAATTCGCTTGACTATGTTGCGGAAGCGTATGGCAGACCGATCAACTATGTGATGAAAAATAATGACCATGAAGGTGTTGCTTGGGGTAATACCGTACTGGGAGCCATTGATACCCGTGCAAATCTGCTCGATGCTGAAAGCGTGCTTCAAGGTGACCGCTACGCAGCCATCCGTGATATCTATCTACAGCGTCAGAAATTTGAAATTGCACAGAAAAAAGGTGAGGATGCCGGCGCTATATCCTTCATTGATGATGATATTGATGACCAAGACAGCCAAGATGATGAGCAAAATTCTGCTGATTAATTTGTAAAATTTTCTGTCAGAGGCGGCTTCGTCTTCCTCTGACCGTAATTTGATTGTTATAGTAGTTCACTTCTGATACACACCGGATCACCCACAGACTTTATGTATTTCATTCAACCTACTCGTGATATTCCATATTTAGATCAGGTACTTGATACACTTCCGAGTGTACAAATGATTAACATTGAAGATCTAGACTTGTACGATCCAACGATTATTGCAATTGCTGATGTTGCTGATTTTTTAAAGCATCAATGGGCAATTCCAACTATTGTGCTGGCTTTTGAAAATGAAGGCGCTGCACTTGCTCAAGCTTGGCAACAAGGTGCTTTGGCCGGTTGGGTATGGAACCATTTGCCAGACAATTTACAAGAAGCATTGATCAAAATTGACGCTCAATATAAGCGTAATCAAGATAGCCGTGATCTCCCCTCGGCGGCAGAATTACAAAAGCGTTTACTGCCCAATCCGATCGAACTACAAAACTATAAGGTTGAAACCTTTTTTCAACCCTCTGCTTATTTATCCGGTGATTGGTACGATTATTGGAAACTGAGCGATAAAGAAATTATTTTTTATTTAGCGGATGTTTCTGGACATGGCGTGACCAGTAGCCTACTCACCTCTTGGATGGCGGCATTTCATGGGCGCTCTAAAACCCCGCGTGAACTGATTAAAAAGCTCAATGGTATGTTGGTACAGGAAAATATCGAAAAACACATTACCATGATTGTGGGAACATTAAACCTAGAAACACATCTGTTGAAATGGTCAAGTGCTGGACATTATCCCCCTGCAATTTTGTTTGAGCCTGGCTTACCCGCTAAAATCTTAAATACCAGTAGTTTTCCACTAGGCCTCACTGAAGACTTAGAAGTTGAAGAGTTTGAATGTACGCTCAATCGATACTCGCGCTTTGTCATTTGTTCGGATGGCGCTCTTGAACCCTTTGATGGTGGGCTGAATGAACAACTCGGTCAATTGGTTTATCACTTGCAAAATCAATCATTTCAGGCACCCGATCATGTTGCAGACGATATTGCCATCCTAAGCTTACGTCGAATCAATTAGATTTAAAATCAATAACTTATAACACATAAGACTTTCTTACGACGCTCACCCACTTGAGTAAGCAGTGGCCCTATGGGATAATTTACTATCCTTCTCTGCAAATGGCATTTATATGTCAACAGGTCATGTTGAATATGCAAGCTTGAATGGAACGCATATTTTTAAGCTTATTGGCGAAGTGCGTGCCCAATCTTGTATTAGTCTAGACAAGTTACTGAACAAAATTGAACAGCAACAAAATGTAGTCGGCGCAATCGTTGATTTAACCCAAACTACATTTATTGATAGTACCGTTCTTGGCATTCTAGCCAAGCTAGGGTTGAAACTTAAACAAGTTCATCATATCCAAGCGGTAATGCTGTCGACAAACTCTGATATTACAACGCTCGCCAATAGCATGGGCTTGGGTCAGGTATTTGTCATCTTAAATTACTGTGGTGATCCAAGTGTATGCACGCGTGCACTGATGGAAGAACACATCACGCATAGCAATATGCTAAATACTGTTCTAGATGCACATAAAACGCTGATGAAACTGAATGACAGTAATCAAAATATGTTTGAACCCTTAGTGAAGCAACTGCAAAAAGAGCAGGATAACTTGGATCAAACCAGCCAGCAAAAAGTGTAAATCAACGATAAAAAGAATGGATGCTCTTGCCTTATGACGCTACTTTCAGTTGCACAAATGAATTCACAAAATGACATTGAAGAGAATTTCAAAGTGATTGAATCTTTGATGCAACAAAGTCAGGCTCAAGGTGCAAGTTTAATTGTCTTCCCTGAGAATTTCGTTTGTTTTGCGGCGGGAAAACAACGTGAAACTGCAGCGCAGTTCGAAAGTATTCAACAACGATTGGAACAACTGGCACACCACTATCAATTATGGATTGTAGCAGGCACTCTCCCATGCCCTTATCGTCCAGATGGTTCCATCATTGCAGATGGTCGAGTGCGTACCGTCAGCCTCTGTATCAGCCCAGAAAAAACTGAAGCACGATATGACAAAATTCACTTATTTGATGTACAAGTCGGTGATGCGGTCGGTGGATATCAAGAATCTCGGTTCTTTGAACCCGGTACAGACCTTGTGGTGGCGAATACGCCCTTTGGCAATCTGGGTTTAATGGTCTGCTATGACCTACGCTTTCCAGAACTTGCACTTAAATTACGCGCAAAAGGCGCCAATATTTTGACTGCACCTGCGGCATTTACCTACACTACAGGTGCAATGCATTGGCAATTGCTTTTACAAGCACGTGCCATGGACAGTCAATGTGCCGTTTTAGGTGCAGCACAACAAGGTTGGCATGGTGAAAAACGTCAAACTTGGGGACATACAGGCGCAGCCAATAGCCGCGGTCAATTACAACAAATGATTCACACTGAGGGTGCAAGCCTAATTACAGTGCCTTTTGACCTCGCTGAACAAGTGAAAATCCGTGAATCTATGCCCTTAATGCAACATCGCGTTTTAGTGCAATACTAAGTTTCAGCACGACCCTTCCATTACAGTTACAAAACAACTGAATATTATTTCAGCAAAATCCCACAGGATATGATTCTAAGCAATCATTCAAGGGATTAAAAAATGACTTTAGAAAAAGCTGTTTATACTGCCCATGCCAAAGCAACTGGGGGCCGTGATGGTCGCGCAACGACATCCGATGGTCATTTAGATGTGCAACTGGCTGTTCCTAAAATTATGGGTGGCACAGGCAATGGTACCAACCCAGAGCAATTATTTGCTGCAGGCTATTCTGCGTGCTTTTTAGGGGCAATGAAGTTTGTGTCAAACCGAGACAAACTTAATATCGCAAAAGATGCCTACATTGAAGGTGATGTCGGTATTGGATCAATTCCGACTGGTTTTGGGATCGAAGTAACCTTAAATATTCATCTTGAAGGCATGGACGCAGCTGAAGCAAAAAAACTGGTTGATGCAGCGCATATCGTGTGCCCTTATTCCAATGCAACGCGTAATAACATCAATGTGAACCTAAACATTCTAACCTAAGATTTTTTCCTACTTACCTCAAAATCGTGAGCACTGTTTGCTAAGATCATGACAAATTGTGCTCACGAACTAAATCAAAAATACATCTTTTCTCTGTTCTCAAAAATCTATGTTCAACCATGCGAATCCGTAATTTTAAAAACCATTAAACACTGCTAAAATGCAATTGATTCTCATTTATATTTAGTGCTTTTTAATTATGTTACTAAAACCTCTACTTGTCTCATTTTTATTATTTAGTCTTTCAAGTTTAGCCTTTGCAGAACTAAGCTGGTCTGAAAAAATCCGTCCCCTGACAGCATCTAAAATCGATCCCAATATTCAACGCCTTGAATTTCCCTCGACACCCAATAACATGCCTTTGCCTGCATTTGGTCAAGGGATCATTGGTTGGGGAACAGGCCCTGAGGGTGCGGCTACACGTTTAGATAATTTGACCCAACAAGATATTGGAAAATTTAAAACCCAAGGCGTGACTTTGGAGATGATAGACACTTGGCAAAAGTTTTATGAAAATGAAACCCACCGTAATACGGCCAATCCAACTGCGCCACTTCGTGCGAAATTGATGCAGAAAATTACTCATTTGTGGTAAAGCCAAATTAAAAAAAGACCTCAAGTATTGAAAAGGCTTCAGGTCTTTTTTCTCTTTTATAGCCGTTTAAAATTAGTCGACAGCTTCATTGGTCACACGCAAAACTTCTTCTATCGTGGTTTTGCCTGCCAAGACTTTACGCAGACCATCATCACGAATTGAGCCAGCATTCGCACGCACATGATTTTCCAGTTCAAATTCCGCTGCATTGCCATGAATCAGGCGGCGTGTTTGCTCATCGATCGGGACAATTTCATAAATTGCAGTACGTCCTGTGAAACCGCTATGTGAACACTGTTCACAACCTTTCGGTTGCGGGAGCTTTAAATCAACAGAGCTATCTAAATGCTTAAACAATTCTTTTTCAAAATCATCCGCCTCATGCCAAGTGGCACAGTGCCGGCATAAGGTTCGAACTAAACGCTGTGCCACCACACCAATCAGTGAGCTTGAAAGTAAGAATGGTTCAATCCCCATATCTTTCAACCGTGTTACTGCACCAATGGCTGTATTGGTATGCAGGGTTGAAAGTACCAAATGCCCTGTTAATGAAGCCTGAACTGCAATTTCTGCTGTTTCCAAGTCACGAATCTCGCCGACCATCACCACATCGGGGTCTTGACGCAGCATGGCTTTTAAAGCACGGGCAAAGGTCATATCCACTTTGGTATTGACCTGTGTCTGCCCAATCCCCTCCAATTGATATTCAACTGGGTCTTCAGCCGTCAAAATATTTTTTGAGCCATCATTTAAGTCTGACAATGCCGCATATAAGGTGGTGGTTTTACCCGAGCCCGTTGGCCCTGTGACCAAAATAATGCCATGCGGACGATGCACCAATTGTTTCAGTCGGTCATAGTCATGCTGCATCAAACCTAAATGGGTCATATTCAAACGACCAGCTTGTTTATCAAGTAAACGCATCACCACGCGTTCACCGTAAGACGACGGCAAGGTTGAAACACGTACATCCACCTCACGCCCGGCAAGTCGTAGGGAAATACGGCCATCTTGCGGAATGCGTTTTTCCGCAATATCCAGTTTTGCCATGACTTTAATTCGCGACACCAACAACGGCGCCAATTCACGCCGTGGCTGTACAATTTCACGCAATTGCCCATCGACGCGTAAACGGACAGACAATTTTTTCTCAAAGGATTCGATGTGAATATCTGATGCGCCAACACGGATGGCTTCAGACAGTAAGGCATTGATTAAACGTACAATTGGTGCATCATCTTCCTGATCCATCAAATCTTCGGTTTCAGGTACAGAATCTGCAAGGCTAAGTAAATCTGGATGATCTTCCAGGCCAGCCGCGACTTGTTGTGATTCGCCGGTATCACCTGCAAAGCTCGAGCTAAGCAATTGATTAAATTCTTGTTCGGTGCAAAGTTGATATTGTGCAGGATGGCCCAAAAATCGACGTGCTTCTTGCAATGCCAATAATGGCGTACTGCTCCGGCGTACAATAAATGCTTGATCACCCTCATATCGAAGCAATACGCCATGACGTTTGGCAAAACTATATGGTATTTGTAATTGTTTAAGTACTTGCATCACGCATTATAATGACGAAAAAAGTTGTTTTGAGTGTACTCTAAGCATTTGACAGCGTGAAGTCAGTTTTTAGGATTTATCAAGATAAGGGAAATGCGCATTGCCATTACAGAATGAAATTACTGAGCAAGAGAGCCCTAAACTAAAATGGTGGGGTGAATATCACTTTGAACTAAACCATCCACGGAGCTGGCAATTTGGTTCACTACTTTTTCGTGTGACGCGTGGCATGCAAGAATGGCGCATGGAATATCATCGTCCAATCTTTCAGTTTGACTATGAACAACAATGGCATCAAATTTCTGACCCTGAATTCGGCTTTCCGCAACCAGTGAAAATGGAACGTTATATGTTCCGTCAAACCCACGATAAAGTTCAGATCATGCCACGTTTGGCCGATCGTTCCGTGGTGATTAAACCAGTTGACCCGATTTATATTCCTGCCGGACAACGCGGTACTTTATATATCAGCACGCCACTTTGGGTGGCAGGCTTTGTCGAAGGTTTAAAAGAACCATTATTTGATATTCCTGTGATTTTACCCAAAGACACATGGTTTGGTCCCAACCATCGTATAGGGGAAGTGTGCTATGCCACAGCAGTCGATGGCCGCACAGAGTTAAAGCAACTGAGACCACGCGCATTTCGTGCGATTACCCCAATTGAATTTCACAATATCAGTAATGAACAGATTCGCTTTGACCGGATGAACGTGCCAGTCCCTGCACTGCCTTTATTTTATAGTGAAAGTACCGGGCGTTTATGGACTTCACAAATTCGCGTGGTACATGAGGGCCATGACAAACCACCCCGCATTAAAATCGAGAACCGAACACCACCACAAGCAGGTGATGTCGTTTATCTACATCCGCCACGCGAGTCCGCCAATGTGCTGTTCAATATGTTTGATTCATTTTTCTAAGGGCGAATTATGGCAGAGTTAAGTATTTCCAAAGAGGTCATTAATAGCCTAAAAGGAATGGTCAGTAACCTCAATGCGGACCGGCTGACGGAATTATTGGTTGCAGTCTTACTCGCTGTAATTGGTTTTATCATTGCACGTTTTGTCTCAAATACCTTTGTCCGTACCATAGGCGTGCGCTTTAATGCACATCAACAACTGGTCTGGCGGCGCGGTATTTTCTATTTCATTTTTCTTATTTTTGTCATGGCCAGTCTAAAAGAAGCCGGTTTTAAACTTAGCGTCTTTTTAGGTGCAGCTGGGATCTTAACGGTCGCACTGGGTTTTGCCTCACAAACCTCGGCATCAAACTTGATCAGCGGGATGTTCCTAATTGGTGAAGGTTCTTTTGAGGTCGGCGATACCATTCAATTGACCTTAATCCGCGGTCATACCATTGAAGGTGAAGTAATTTCGATTGATTTACTGTCGGTCAAATTACTGACACAGGACAATGTCTACGTCCGCTTGCCGAATGAGCAGCTGATTCGTGCTCCGGTGCATAACTTGTCAAAATTTCCAATCCGGCGCATACCGATTACTCTGGCCATTAACTTCCATGAAGACATTATCAAAGTCCGTGAAGTATTATTAGACGTGGCGGGCAAATATCCATTGGTATTGGCCGATCCTAAACCTGCGGTGACTGTTACCGCATTTCGTGAATCTTCCATTGAACTACTGTTTGCGATTTGGTGTAAACGCGAGAACTTTTTAAAAGTGCGTGATGAAATGCAGGAACGGATTCGTAATGGTTTTGTGGAAAATAAAATTGAAATCCCAGTACCGAAAATGGGCTTTGTCGATGCCCCTCTTTCCACTCAAGCGGTTGAAGCAGATCTTGATCCCTATGCCAACGCACAAGAGATTAAGCGCGAACCCAATTTAAAATAAACTCAAAGCCCTAAACTAAAACTTAGGGCTTTATTTTAAGGACTCAAAATTTCGATAGAGCTATGATGACACTTTCGCATTTAGCCAACATCGATGATGCTTCTTTCAGTCCAATGCTCCATTACACCATACATTAGGACTCAATCTTGTCATTCGGCATGGGTGCAATATAAGCAATCACTAACATAGCCAAACCTGCGGCCATAAATGAAATCACCCGCATCAAGGTTCCGACATGCGATAAATCCAGCAGCACCAATTTCAACGTCACAATCACTAAAATGCTACCGCCCAATAACCAGACTGCACGTAACTGGCGTTGACTGGCGAAACGCATACTGACCAAAGCCAAACTGACCCAAAGTAGGGTAAAACTCAGCTGTATCGTCGCATCGCGCCAAATGTCCAAACTGTTATAAGGCGTATCGAAATAGACATGTAAGGCACGAAGAATCACATAACTGCTGAGCCACAATAGCCCCAGCACACTGGATAATGCCCCTAAACTTCGATCTAAACCTGATTTTAGTTGTTGATTCAGCATCCATAAAAATCCTGCCAACATCAGTAAGCTCACTACATCAAAAGGATTCAACACAGGTAACAGATAACCCATAAACGCCTGCTGACTAAACAGTTGTGAACAAACAATCCAAATCAGGGTCAACATTAAGTTGCTCCGTGCCTGCCAAAACATTTTCCATGTCGGCTGCGTGGTTTGCCAATAGCACCATGCACAAAACAGCAGCGGTAAAATCACTACACTGATATAAGGCATGGTCGGCAGCAAGGTCAGACTGGTCCATGCTAGGCTCAACAAAACTCCGAAACTTACCCACTCTTTTTCTTCGCGTACGCCCAGCAGCGGTCTTAACCAAAACACGCTCAACAACACACCGGCAAGCGTAAAATACAGTCGTTCGCTTGGCGTCTGCCAGATTAATTGCCCTTGCTGACTTACCTCCATGATTTGATATAAGGCCAAGACATATACTGGGATAATCCCAATCCATTTGATGATCGACCAACTCCAAGACGCCTGACGCAGCAATAAGATTTCATTCATCAGCACATAGCACAGACTCACCATTAACAGGCTCTGCGCAATTTGATCTGGCGTGGTGAACCAGTCGAGAAGTAACATCAGTAGCATACAAGTTGCAGACAACATTTGCAGACATTGAAAGGCAATTGTTGAGGTCGAAAGCTGCTGATGAAACGATGGGACTGCATGAGTCACCAAGATCGCTGCAAAATAACTGAAACACACACCCCAGTAAATTTCACTTGGAAATCGATTCAGCTCAACAAAATAATACAGACTCGAACAGCCAGCCATCACCAACAGCGCCATCGCCAAATAGCGACTAATTGCAGAATGACGGTATAAGGCAAAGATAAAGATCAATGCCCCTTCAACAGCCCAACCGACGACACTCCATTTATCAGGTAATAAAATCGGGGGAATCAAGGCCAAAAAGATCAGCATTAAACTGAAATAACTTTGTGCAATCAGCTTGATAGAATGACTGCGTTGACTGAGCTGATACAACAACACAAAAACTGCTGCAAACAATAGGCTAAAACCAGCTTGCCAAGCGGTCTCCTCAAAAAACATCAAATACAAAGTAAAATACGCTGCCAAAGGTGCTGCAAAAATCAACCCGATATCTAATGCTGGTTTTAAATGAAATTGAGCCAAATCTTGTTGCGCCAGCAATTGACTGAAACGAAAACTCAGCCAGATAAAAATTGCTGCATGACCCAAGACCAGTCCGCTTATGACATAACGTTCAGTACTGTAGCCCTGATAAAACGCATACGCCCCACCCACGATGGCCGTCATAAGAAATGCTATTTGATTCAGATATTTCCAAGGCCTTAAGGTACTCAGCACAGCAACGGCGATATTAATCACCAAATAGTAGGCAATCAACTCAGTCGCCGTGGCATCACGAACTGGTAAGGTAAAAGGTGCAATATAGGCGATCAGCATCGCCATAATGGCCAATTCAACCGATTGTTGTTTTAGACTTAGTCGAATCGTCAGCAGCATAATGAGCAAATACACGGCACTCGCCGCAGCAAAGCTTGCAATCACTGCATTATAATAAGCAAAAAATAAGGTCAAAAATAAAGTGGCCAGTCCCAAACCTTCAAGCGCTAAACCAAAACTTCGATTCTGCGGCTGCATACGATAACCGAGCATCACGACAGCGCTACTAACTACACTGACCATCAATAATTTAGCGGCAAGACTGAATTGCCAATGTTCAGTAGCGAAACGCAGTAACAATACTATCCCAATCACTAAGACCAAAACTGCGACTTTTAAGACAGGATTGCCCTGAAATAACCAATATTGAATTTGAGCAGACAGACTTTGATTGGACGATTGAACTTGGCTTTTATGTTCAGTTGTTCGCGTTGCTGAAATGGAGGTAGATAAATGCGTGTCCTCTTTTGCATTGAATTGGGTTGCAGTGGATTGTTTCGCATATAGTTGCTGTGCATGCTGTAACTGTCGTTCCAACCGTTTCAGCCAACGTAGAAACACATACACCCAGACCGTAATACCCAAAGCAACCAAATAATTCAGCTCGGTCAACGCACCGACAATGATGATCAAGGCCGCAATATAGAGAGGAATTTTCGACGTTACTGACGAAACAACTTGTGGCTGGGTCAATGCATTGGCTGCGTATTGCACATCATCCACATAGCTCATGACACTCATGATGAAGGCAATGCCGCTGATATAACTCAGCACACGAACATCCAAATACCATGCGCTGATACCAATCATCATCAGCGCCATCAGCCAAATCAGCTTTATTTCATTATTCTGTTTCAGCATACCTGCTTCGTCATTATTCTGAATCCTTCAATCATACATGAGCCGAACAGTGGCTTTGAAAATATTCATCAGTGATTGGGTAAATTGCATATACAATCTAGGGTCAGCGTGAGTGACAAAAATCACGTACAATAAAACCGTTTTTAGGATTAGGAAATTATCAATGCCACCATTTGTCTTGGTCGATGGGTCATACTTTTTATTTCGTGCCTACCATGCACTGCCACCATTAACCACTTCAACCGGTTTACACACCAATGCAATCCGAGGTGCCATTTCTGCCATCCAAAAATTGATGCGTCGTATCCAACCGACACACATGGCGGTAATTTTCGATACCCCTGAACCGACATTCCGTCATGAACTGTCCCCGATTTATAAAGGTGACCGTCCGAGTATGCCGGATGAATTGGCTCAGCAAATCCCGTATTTACATGCCTTAATTCGTGCTTTGGGTATTCCACTGCATATGCTGCCGGGCGCTGAAGCCGATGACATTATCGGGACTTTGGCCAAACGTGCAGAAGCTGCGGGTCATCAAGTGCTGATTTCAACCGGTGACAAAGACATGGCACAACTGGTCACTGAACGTGTGACACTAGAAGACAGCTTCAAAGACAAACCGATGGACATCCAAGGCGTTTTTGACAAGTTTGGGGTCTGGCCGAATCAGATCATCGACTACCTGACCCTGATGGGCGATGCTTCCGATGGGATTAAAGGTGTACCAGGAGTTGGGGCGAAAACAGCAGCAAAATTATTGACCGAATATGGCTCGATTGGTGGCATTTTAGAAAATGTCGATAAAATTAAAGGCAAAGTCGGCCAAAACATTAAAGACAATGTCGAAGGAATTACACTGGATCATCAGTTGGCCAGTATTGTCTGTGACCTCGACATGGGACTGAAATACGAAGACTTGAAACTGTTAGATCCGAATACCGCAGCGCTGCGCAAGCTTTATACTGAACTTGAATTCCGTAATCAACTCCAATCGCTTGATCATCCGAACAATCCAAACAGTGCCACTTATAAACAGGCAACAAAATCCATCACCACCACTGCCAGTGTTGCCAATGCCCCTGAAGTTGAAGACCAAGCAGATAAAACCAGCGTGGACGATCAACTCGGTGAAGCACGCTATCACACAGTATTAAATCAAGATGATTGGGACATTTTATTCAAGCGTCTGAGCACTGAAAAACGTTTCGCTTTTGATACTGAAACCACCAGTCTGGATTACCGTGTGGCACAGGTGGTTGGTTTCTCGGTGGCTCTAGATGCCCATGATGCCTATTACATTCCGTTGGCACATGACTATGAAGGTGCACCTGCACAGCTGGATCGCGATACAATTTTAAATCAGCTTAAGCCTTTGCTTGAAGATGACAGCGTAAAGAAAATTGGTCACCACCTGAAATATGATGCACATGTACTGGAAAATCACGGCATTCATTTGGCGGGGTGGTATTTTGATACCATGTTGGCTTCCTACGTTTTAAACTCTGTGGCAACTCGTCATGGTATGGATGACGTTGCGCGTCTTTATCTCAGCCATCTCACTACCACGTTTGAACAAGTCGCGGGGAAAGGGGCGAAACAAAAAACTTTTAACCAGATTGAGCTTGAAACCGCAGCACATTATGCGGCTGAAGATGCGCATGTGACTTATCGTCTGTATGAAGTTTTGGATAAAAAACTACAAGCCCATCCTGAACTGGTCAATATTTTGCACAATATCGAAATGCCTGTGGCGCGTGTGCTGACTTCTATGGAAGAAAACGGTATTGAGTTGGATATGAACTTCCTTGACCAACTCGGTGTGGAATTTGCCAATACCATTCAAAACCTTGAAGCTGAAATTACCGATCTTGCCGGTCAAAGTTTTAACGTCAGTTCACCCAAACAAGTTGGTGAAATTCTATTTGATAAATTAGGACTCAAAGGCGGTAAAAAAACATCAACCGGTCAATACAGTACCAGTGAAAGTGTTTTAGAAAAAATCGACCACCCGATTACCGATCTCATTTTGGAATATCGTGGTCTGTCTAAACTCAAAAGCACCTATACTGATGGCTTACTCAAACAAGTCAATGATGAAACCCATCGTGTACATACCAGTTACCATCAGGCATTAACGGCAACGGGTCGTTTATCATCTACTGATCCAAACTTACAAAATATTCCAATTCGTGAAGACATTGGTCGTCAAATCCGTAAGGCTTTTATCGCACCAGAAGGTCGTATCTTACTCGCAGCCGATTACTCACAAATCGAACTGCGTTTAATGGCACATTTCTCGCAAGACCATGCATTGGTCGATGCCTTTAATCATGGCCAAGACGTGCATCGTCGTACCGCGGCAGAAGTTTTGGGTATTCCTTTAGAAGATGTCACCAGTAACCAACGTCGTCAGGCCAAAGCGGTAAACTTCGGTCTCTTGTATGGCATGTCTGAGTTTGGTTTAACCCGTCAGTTGGGCTTTAGCCGTGAAGAATCACGTAGTTATATCGGCAAATATTTCCAACGTTATCCGGGCGTACTGGAATATATGGAACGTACTCGCCAAGTCGCACGTGAACAAGGTTTTGTCGAAACCATTCTTGGCCGCCGTCTGTATACCCCAGACATTATGGCCAGCAATAAAATGGTGAAGCAAGGCGCTGAACGCGCAGCGATTAATGCCCCACTGCAAGGCTCTGCCGCGGACATCATTAAACTGGCAATGATTGCGGTGGATAAAATCTTACCGCAAGATCAAGCCAAAATGCTGCTTCAAGTGCACGATGAATTGGTCTTTGAAGTCGATGAAGCCATTGCCGATGAATTAGCGACAAAACTGACTGAAGTAATGCAATCTGTC
Organism: Acinetobacter sp.; assembly: GCF_050285345.1. GTDB lineage: Bacteria > Pseudomonadota > Gammaproteobacteria > Pseudomonadales > Moraxellaceae > Acinetobacter. The sequence goes on along the minus strand of NZ_JBLZXR010000083.1, from coordinate 15,153 downwards.
CTGAAAATTTCAGTGCCATTGATTGTGGAAGTCGGTAAAGGCAACAACTGGGACGAAGCACACTAAAGTATTTACGCCTTCCTCCTTCTAGGAGGAAGGTTGGGATGGAGGTAAGGTCTTCTGAACAGAAATTTTTTGTTCTGTATCCCTCAAAAAAATAAGCCACAAAAAAAGGACGCCTAGGCGTCCTTTTCAATTTAACCAGATTAAAGACCAGTTAATAGCGTAATCGCCACTTGCTTCATAATGGTTTCAGCCACCAATAGAGCCAAGATTGCAAAGATTGGCGATAGGTCAATCATGCCCATATTCGGCAAAATACGGCGGAAAGGCGCAAGTAATGGCTCGGCCAATTCCTGTACTACTTCAATATACGGTGAACGTGACTGGCTAAACATCACCACCCAACTCAAAATAATCGATGCAAAAATTAAGTAACGGCAGAAACGAATTAAATCCTGAATCATGGTCACAAAGGTCATGATGATCAGATGAAAAGGACTATTAACCGCCACACCAGACAAATACATCAAACCAAACATTTTCAATAAATACAGTACGATAACTAATACTAGTGCTGCGGTATTGACACGTCCTTTAGCCAAAGGTGGAAAAATCCGGCTAAAAATATCAACAATTTTTGTGGCTTTTGCTGTCGCCAAAACCACAGGGTTATATGGACTCACAGCAGCAAGCTGCATTAAAAAACGGAAAAATACGAGCAAAATTGCAACGTTAATAATGATTCCAAAAATCTGAGCAGAGCCCATACTTGAACTTTCCTAAATCTAATCGAATTACTTGGTGCTTTCGCTTAACTCTTCAGCCAACTCTTGACTACGTTTTTGTGCAGCAGCCAAAGCAGCTTGAATGTTTTGAGAGATCTGCGCACGATCAAACACTTCAATCGCTGCTTGAGTCGTACCATTGGGTGAAGTTACATTTTTACGTAACTCTGCAGGATTATTTGAACTGGTAATCGCCATTTGCGCAGCACCCAAAGCAGTTTGCAAGGTTAATGCCGTAGCCACTTTTTCATCCAGCCCCATGTTTTTACCCGCGCGGATCATACTTTCCATCATATAGAAAAAGTAAGCTGGGCCTGAACCTGAAACCGCTGTCACTGCATCAATTTGTGCTTCAGAGTTTACCCAAAGTGTAAGGCCTGTAGAAGCCAAAACTTGACTTGCAAGATCACGGTCTGCTGTAGATACCGCTTCACCTGCATATAGACCATGTGCACCAGTTTGTACAAGTGCTGGGGTATTCGGCATCACACGGACAATGCGCTCTGTGCCTAATAGTTTTGAAATCGTTGCAATTTCTGCACCCGCAACAATTGAAATTACCAGTTTACCTTCAAGCAAACCTTTAAGTGGAGTTAACACCTGAGCCAAAACTTGTGGTTTTACTGCAAATAATACAATGTCCGCATCACGAATCGCAGCAACGTTATCGTCAGTCACATGTAAATCTTTTTCCAGCAAGAGCTCACGGACTTTTTCTACTGGATCTGAAACTGTAATTCGTGTCGTTGGGACACCTCGAGCAATCAGGCCACCAATTAAAGCCTGTGCCATGTTGCCGCCACCAATAAAACTGATATTACAATTTAGAATTGCGCTCATGATTGAAGATCCGATATTGCAGATTTAGCGTAAAGAGATAAAGTTGGTAACCAGCCCTGTGCTGTGCAGTATTCAGACTGTGCTAACCAAAAGCCCTGAGGCGTAAAGACGCCTAGCATAACATTATCTCGGCTTAATATTTGAATTGTATGACGTCGCCATGGAAAAATTTGCGCTTGCTGAATGGCTTTCTTTAAGGGCCAACTACCGACGCGACCATATAAATGGATTTTTTCCCCCCCCACCCGTGAGCTAATAGTCAGCTCTTGATTCAAAAGTTCTACTGCAAGTCCCATTGCCGCAGGTTGGATTTTAAAATGTCCTGAGGGCAATTCAACTTCTTGCTGTTCATGCAACCTTAAAGATTGAGAAACTTGAATTGGAACTGTTTGTACATAGTCAGTTTTTGCAACACGATGAAGCTGCTGCTGAAAACGCAGATAATAAAAACCATTCCAATGCAATGCTGCTTGAGAGTCCTCACGTGATGCAATCACTTCATCAAAGAGCCGCTGTACCATATCAAAACTTGGACGATACTGCCCCTCACCTTTCATCCATGCAGAAAGCAGTTGTCTTTGACGCGCCATAGAAAGCTGTTGTAAACAGTCCAGTTGAAGCACAGCCGCCGAACCGCAGCGCTGTAAATCCTGCTGTAAGACTTCCTGCAAAATTTCATCGGCATCTTGCATCAGATAACTGCTGCGGCTGAGTGCTTGCTGCATTTTCGGAAAACGAGCATTAAGAACAGGCCACAAAATTTCACGACTCCACGCCCGATCATAATCAGTATCAAAATTGGTGAGGTCTTGAATATTTTGCACATTCAGTTGCACAGCCCATTGGCAAATTTGCTCACGGGAAATATCCAGAAGTGGCCGCCAAATGGTAAATTCATCTCGAACATCAAGCTTTTTCATTGCCGCAAGGCCATGTACCCCTGCCCCAGAAAGCAAACGCAACACTAAGGTTTCTGCTTGATCTTGCTGATGATGGGCCAAGACTAAAATATCATGAGGCTGAAGATGTTGCCGAAAGGCTTGATAGCGTGCGGTACGTGCTTGATTTTCCAAATTACCTTGTGCAACCTGAACCGGTTGAATCATACATGGAATATTCAACAGTTGGCATTGCGCCATTACGAACTCGCCCCAACGGGTACTGTCAGCCTGTAATTGATGATCAATATAGACTGCACGAATTTTTTCAGGGCATAGAAACGACATAAGATGCAGCAGTAACATGGAATCCATGCCACCACTACATCCTATTAAAAATGAGCTGTGTTCAGGCAGCGCCTGAATTTGACTTAAGCAGTCAGCCCTAAATTGTCGCTGCCAAACTTCATTAAACGCTGATAACGCGCTTCGCATCGTTCGTTTGCATCCATTGGTTGCAATTCTTCCAGAGCCTGCTTCAACACGACTTTTAAATCCTGCATGACTTTTTCAGGGTTTAAATGCGCGCCTTCAGCTTCGTCCACCACATATTCCACAATACCGATTTTTTGCAATTTGTCGGCAGTTAACGCTAATGCTTCACTTGCTTGTTCTGCTTTTTCAGCAGTTTTCCACAAAATAGAGGCACAGCCTTCAGGTGAAATCACAGAATAAATACTATGAGATAGCATGATTACACGGTCAGCCACACCAATACCCAATGCGCCACCTGAACCACCTTCACCCAATACCGTTGCAACAACAGGTACTTTTAAAGATGAAAGTTGTGCCAAACTGGTCGCAATCGCTTCTGCTTGACCACGCTCTTCTGCACCTACACCTGGGTATGCGCCCATAGTATCAATAAAAGTAAACACCGGTAGATTAAAACGTTCCGCCATATCCATTAAGCGCTGCGCTTTACGGTAGCCTTCAGGATTACTCATACCGAAGTTGTGCTGTAATTTTTCACGGGTACTGCGACCACGGTGCTGACCTACGATCATGACTGGTTGACCATCTAGACGAGCCAAACCGCCTATCATCGCACCATCATCACCAAAGAGGCGATCACCATGCAAAGCATCGAACTCTGTAAAAATTTCGCCAACATAATCCAAAAACTGCGGACGTTCAGGATGACGTGCGATCTGAACCGTAGTCCAGGCTTTAGATTGAGCTGCTTTATTTTTCATGGGTCGATCATTATCCCTAACTTAACTGGTCTGTTAATTGATAAATTGTTCCGACTGGATATTTAATTCAATATCCCAATGCTGAAATTGCGCCTGCTCATCATGCAAGTCTGCAACCAACAAAGGCCACTGTTTGGCATCACCAGAAACACTTAGCTGCCATTGTTGCGCATTGTCCACGCTCAATTCAATGGCAGGAAGCATCTCATCACTACGACTATGATTAAGTAAAACTGCTAAACGAAGCAATAGACATAAGTACACAAGTTTGTTACCACCAACTTTCATCACATCAACGCGAGCATCGCTGCGCAACTTCCGACGATGGTGGGCAACCAAGTGTGAAAGATGGTTTTGATCAATTTGCGAGAAACCCGGAATATCCGAATGTTGTAATAAATAAGCGCCATGGCGATGGTAACCACTATGACTGATGGCTAAACCAATTTCATGTAAATAGGCTGCGCGGCGCAGTAAATCACTGTCATCACTGGTTAAGCTCAGCGCTGTCGCGATACCATTAAACAGTTGCTGTGCGGTATTGACCACACGTTCTGCTTGTTTCATATCGGCGTTATAACGCCCCATCAAAGCATGTACAGAACGATCACGAACATCTTCATGCTGGAAACGACCGAGCAGGTCATACATCACGCCTTCACGTAAAGCGCCATCCGAATACACCAGACGATCAATCTTCAGCACATCAAATACTGCATATAAAATGGCAATACCCGCAGGCAAAACTGCTCGACGATCATCTTTCAGACCTTCAAACTCCATTTCACTTACATGCTTATATTTGAGTAATTTGTCTTTCAGCTTAAATAGACCGTCGCGTGTCAATTCTTCCTGATCATTACTCCAACCCATATTCACACAAATCTGGCGGCAAGCTTTAATCGTACCACTTGAACCGACCACTGTATCCCAACCCGCAGCTTTATAGGTATTGGCAATGCCGGCAATTTCTTTACGCGCTGCATTCACCGCTTTATCAAAACATTTTAGGCTAATTTCGCCGTCTACAAAGAAAGCTTTGGTAAATGCGACACAGCCCATTTGCACCGATTCGGTATGAATTGGTTCAAATTCTTCACCAATAATCAGTTCTGTTGAACCACCACCAATATCAATCACAAGGCGGCGACCGCTATTGGCCATGGTATGTGACACACCAAGGTAAATCAGACGTGCTTCTTCACGACCGGCAATAATTTCAATTGGTTTGGGTAAAATTTCTGCCGCTTTTTGAATAAATTCATGACCATTTTTTGCTTGACGCAAAGCATTGGTTGCGACAATACGTAAACGATTGGCCTGAACAGGATTTAAACGGCCAACAAATCTAGCCAAACATGCCAAACCGCGTTGCTGTGCGGCTTCGGTCAAATTCTTATTTTCATCAAGACCGGCTGCAAGCTGTACTTTTTCTGACATTGATGCAACTTTTTTAACTTCCCCATGATCCACCCGGGCAATGGCAAGATGGAAGCTGTTCGACCCCATATCGATGGCAGCAAGTAATTCTTCATCAATTAAAAAATCAGACATTATTCAAAAAAACCTGTTCAGAATTGTGCCTAGATTAATTCACATGCATGTAATTTAAAAGCCATTTATGCACATGAACTGCTGAACACGCGAATATTTAATATCGAATGCATTCAATAACCGTATACGATGATCAGCATCGCGATCATCCATTAGACAAACCGGTTATTCAGGTCGAAAATTTACATAACCCCCTACATTGTTATAGTTGGCTATGTAATACTTAGATGCATAGAGTCAACCAAAAAATTAATTCTGGAGCAAATTCCATGTCTGGTAATATCGTAAACACAACTGATGCAAACTTCCAAACTGACGTATTAGAGTCTGACACCCCTGTACTTGTAGATTTCTGGGCAGGTTGGTGTGCGCCTTGTAAAGCGATTGCGCCAGTACTTGAAGTTCTTTCTGCAGAATATGAAGGTAAAGTGAAAATCGTTAAAGTGGATGTGACCTCTTGCGAACAAACTGCAGTGAACTACAACATCCGCAATATCCCTGCTTTATTGATGTTTAAAAATGGTGAAGTGGTTGCTACTCAAGTTGGTGCTGCACCTAAATCTAAATTAACCGCATTCATTGAAGAAAACATCTGAGTTTTTTCAAACAAAATAAATGTAGTGAAATACGCTGTTTTCTACAGCGTATTTTTTTTATCGATAAATTGACAAAAGCCCCGTTCTCTCTTATATTGCTTAATCAAGAAATAAAGGATCTCAAATCCTGTCATTTTCTTACAACACAACACATAAAATGCCGCTCGGCAACAAAATTGTTTTCACATATCTCTTCAAATAACGAATCAGATCTCTGAATTGTTTTGTGCAAATCAATTGCTATCGTTTCTTGCATGATTGCGGCCAATTTGTTGCTCCCTTTTCCAACCTGTACCTCAGAATTTTAGATTCTATCTGACCACCTATGAACTTAACCGAACTCAAGAAAAAACCGATTGGCGAACTCATCAAAATTGCCGAGTTTATGGGCCTCGAAGGAATGGCTCGTAACCGTAAGCAAGATATTATTTTCGCCATCTTAAAGCGTCACGCAATGAACGGCGAAGAGATTTTTGGTGACGGCGTTCTAGAAATTCTGTCGGACGGCTTTGGCTTCTTACGCTCTGCAGCGGGTTCTTATCTAGCCGGCCCTGACGACATCTATGTGAGCCCATCACAAATCCGTCGCTTTAACCTTCGTACTGGTGACACCATTACAGGTACAATTCGTCCACCGAAAGAAGGCGAACGTTATTTTGCATTATTAAAAGTTAATCAAATTAACTATGACACCCCCGAAAACTCACGTAATAAAATTTTATTTGAAAACCTGACTCCTTTATTCCCAACCGAACAATTGGTGATGGAATTGGGTAACGGTACAACTGAAGATTTAACTGCACGCGTAGTTGACTTGGTTGCTCCAATTGGTAAAGGTCAACGTTCAATTATTGTTGCACCGCCAAAAGCGGGTAAAACTATGTTGTTGCAAAATATTGCACAATCAATTGTTCGCAACAATCCTGAATGCTTCCTAATCGTACTTCTGATTGATGAACGTCCAGAGGAAGTAACCGAAATGGAACGTACTGTTCGTGGTGAAGTCATTGCATCAACCTTTGATGAATCCCCTGCACGTCACGTCCAAGTCGCTGAAATGGTGATTGAAAAAGCAAAACGTCTGGTTGAACATAAAAAAGACGTGGTGATCCTGCTCGATTCGATTACCCGTTTAGCACGTGCTTACAACACGGTGATTCCATCTTCAGGTAAGGTTTTGACCGGTGGTGTCGATGCACATGCGCTAGAACGTCCAAAACGTTTCTTTGGTGCTGCACGTAATATTGAAGAAGGTGGTTCACTGACCATTATTTCTACTGCATTGATCGAAACAGGCAGTAAAATGGATGAAGTGATCTACGAAGAATTCAAGGGTACAGGTAACCAAGAGATTACCCTTGATCGTCGTATTGCAGAAAAACGTGTGTTCCCTGCAATGAACATCAAGAAATCTGGTACCCGCCGTGAAGAGCGTTTAATGTCTGAAGATAACCTGCGTAAAGTTTGGATTTTGCGTAAGCTTCTTCATACTCAAGACGAGCTTGCGGCTATGGAATTCTTGCTTGATCGCATGAAAGAAACCAAAACCAATGATGATTTCTTTGATCAGATGAAACGTAAAGCTTCAAACTAAGTTTGCAGCTTTGATAAAAAGGCCATCTACAACGATGGCCTTTTTATTTGGTTGACTTCACTTACACAAAGAAACAATTGACGAGATTTCATGTAAACTTATTTACAAGTAAATGATTATAAAAAAAATATTATTAAAAACCCTAGACTTTTTAGGAGCTTATTTCGTACTTCTCCAATATAACTCTTTTCTTTAATTGTTATTTTCTGTTAAAAAGTGGACAGTTTTTTGCCTTTTTTCACTGTTTTTTCAACGTGGCTAGTAGCATTTCAAAATGCTCGGTGATAGCATACACGCAGACCAGTTAGACTGCTCTTGCATTTTACTACCTAGTCCACTAGGCATAATAAAAGCACACAACAGACTAACGCAGGTTATTTTTTAATCTCATATTTTAGAGAGTGATGCCATGTTATTCAAAAAAATCGCTATTGCTGCTGCAGTTGCTACTACTTTAGCTTTCGTTGGTTGTGCTAAAAAAACTGAAGAAGCTGCTCCTGCTGCTGCATCTGAAGCTGCTGCTTCTGAAGTAGTTGCTGCATCTGACGCTGCTGTAGTAGAAGCTGAAGCTGCTGCTTCTGAAGCTACTGTTGCTGCTTCTGAAGCTACTGTTGCTGCTTCTGAAGCTACTGCTGCTGCTTCTGAAGTTGCTGCTCAATAATCTATACGATTATTCAGTACAAAAAGAGAGCCCTTTGGCTCTCTTTTTTATTGCCTATACTATTGTTAAAAATATCAAATCACAGAATAACGAAGCCTAGATATTTACTCGCATTGCTCACAAAATTTATTTTTTCTTTCTGTGTTTCTTAAAGAGAGTGCTAGATTTTATAACGTTAAACAATCTCAGACATAATCCTTAAGCAGAGTTTTATAACACCTATCTGTAACGCTTATCTGATATCGTTGCAACATAAAAATAATGAACTCATCATAAAACCATGCGCTATCGACTTGGGTTAATCATCCCATAATTTTAGGCAAAAAAAAGCAGATCAATCGATCTGCTCTGTTCCTACGCGTTGACGGAATTTTTGTCCCGCACGGAAGGTAACTACACGACGGGCAGAAATCGGAATTTCTTCACCCGTTTTCGGGTTACGGCCTGGGCGTTGACGTTTGTCACGCAACTCGAAGTTACCGAAACCAGAGAGTTTAACTTGTTCCCCAGAGATTAGCGCTTGGCTAATCTCATCGAAGAATAACTCGACCATTTGTTTTGCTTCACGACGGTTTAAACTCGTGAGCTCACTTAAATGATCAGCCATTTCTGCTTTTGTTAATGCTGTCATGAAGCCCTCAATGTCGCATGGTAAGTGTTTTCCAACACCTGAAGTATGTTATCCATACCGGATTTGATTTCAGCATCTTCAAGTGTACGTGTTGGATGTTGCCATTGAATCGCAAATGCCAATGAGCGTTTGCCTTCTTCAACACCTTGACCCGTGTACACATCGAACAACCAAACCGAGTCTAAAAGCTCACCGCCTGATTTTTCGATAAGTTGCTGAATTTCACTAACATTAATCTTATCACTAATTAAAAGCGCAATATCACGTCGAACCGATGGAAAACGTGATAATTCTGTAAAATTAGATACATAAGTTTGCAAAACAGCCGATTGATCGATTTCTGCGACCCAAGTTGTCGCTAAATCAAGTTCAGCCTCTAAAGAAGGGTGCAAACGACCAAAGTAACCAATCGACTGTCCATTCAGCAAAATTTCAGCAGATTGGCCAGGATGTAACCACGCACGTGTTGAACGTACATATTCAACCTCTAAACGTGCTGCCTTTAAGATTTCTTCAATATCGCCTTTGAAGTCAAAGAAATCCATTGGCTGAGCTTTCGCATGCCAAGATTCAGTCGCACGCGAACCTGTCGCCACCATCGCAAAAGTTGGAATTTGTTTGAGATCATGGATGCTACTGGCACCTTGATAATCAAAACGGAGTCCTAACTCATAGAAACGCACACGGTTTTGCTGACGGTTAACATTATATTGCAGGCATGGAATCAAGCTTGATAACAATGTTGAGCGCATCACTGCAAGATCGCTTGAAATTGGGTTTGCCAATGCCAACGGCTGACCTTGTGGATTCAATTGTTTTTCAAGTTTTGCATCAGCAAAGCTAAAGCTAATCGCTTCTTGATAACCTAAAGTCACCGCAGTTTGACGTAATTGTCCCAATTCAAATTGATCTTGGTATTTCGCCAGTTTCACATCAATTACAGGTAAGCTGATTTGAATATTGTCATAACCGTGAATACGAGCAACTTCTTCAATCAAGTCTTGGTAAATCGTCATATCGAAACGGTGCGATGGCGGAACAACCGTCCACTCACCTTCAGCTTTCACTGTAACCTTGCAACCTAAACGGGTTAACGTATCGGTAATAAAGTCGCTTTCAACTTTATAGCCAAGCAATTGATCTACTTGTGCTTGATTGAGTTCAATGGCTTCGCGTTTTGGTAGCAATTCAACTTTTTCAGCAATAGTGATTGGACCAAACTCACCACCAGCCAAATCAGCAATGAGCTGAGAAGCACGGTGCATTGCGGTCATCGGTAATTCAAAATCTACACCACGTTCATAGCGCTGTGAGGCATCAGTATGTAAACCGAAGCTACGCGCACGACCCGCGATATGTAATTGATCGAAGAACGCAGATTCTAGGAAAATTTCTGTTGTTTCATCAGACACTGCTGAAGACAACCCACCCATGATGCCGGCAATCGCTAAAGCTTTATCGTTATCTGCAATCACCATCACATTTTCAGAAAGTTCAACTTCTTGCTCATTCAGCAAGGTAAGCTTTTCTGCTGCTGTGGCTTGGCGAACATGTACCGAGCCATTCACTTTACCGCCATCAAATGCGTGTAACGGTTGACCAAGTTCCATCAAGACATAGTTGGTAATATCGACCAAAATACTGTGTTGACGAATACCTGCACGGACTAAAGCACGTTCCATCCATTCAGGTGTTGGCGCTTTGGTATTGACGTTTTTAATCACACGGCCGAGGTAACGTGGACAACCTTCTGTTTCAAGAACCACTTGTTTTGCATCAGTGATGCTTGCTGCAACTTCTTTAATTTCAGGTGCAGTCACAGGAAGTTGGTTAATCACCCCAATTTCACGGGCAATACCACGAATACTGAAGCAGTCACCACGGTTTGGTGTAATACTGATGTCAATCACGTTGTCATCAAGGTCGAGATATTCACGGATATTTACACCGACAGGCGCATCACTGGGTAACTCCAAAAGACCGTCGATTTTATCTTCTAAGTCAATTTCTGAAGCACCGCACAGCATCCCTTGTGATTCCACACCACGAAGTTTGCCTTTTTTAATTTTAAAGTCACCCGGAAGTACCGCACCAATGGTCGCAACTGGTGCTTTCATGCCTACACGTACGTTTGGTGCACCACAAACGATTTGTAAAGGCTCACCTGAACCGATGTTAACCGTAGTTACACGTAAACGATCTGCATCTGGATGTTGTACCACAGTTAAGACTTCACCAACCACGACACCTGTAAAGGGTTTTGCTGCAGGTGATAAATCATCAACTTCAAGACCCAACATCGTTAGTTGATCAGAAAGCGTATCGCTATCAATGGCTGGGTTAACCCATGTACGTAGCCAATTTTCGCTAATTTTCATTTCGTTAAAAACCTATAAATCTAAATTCTTGAATCCCGTTCTCACTCTTCTTTACTCAACAGAAGAGCGCCCTGAATCACATTTGAACACCACTCCCCTTTGAAGGGAGGTCAGGGAAAGGTCTAAATTTTTTAAGCAAATTGGCGTAAAAAACGCACATCATTTTGGTAGAACATACGTAGGTCATTAATGCCATAACGTAACATTGCAAAACGCTCAACCCCCAAACCAAAGGCAAAACCTTTATATTGATCAGGATCAATGCCGGCAGCACGCAATACGTTTGGATGCACCATACCGCAGCCCAACACTTCTAACCATTTACCGCGCTCATCCATAATATCCACTTCCGCACTTGGCTCAGTGAATGGGAAATATGATGGGCGGAAACGTACTTTAAGATCTTTTTCAAAGAACTCATTCAGCAAGTTCACCAATAAGCCTTTGAGCTCTGCAAAGCTGCTATTTTCAGCCACGTACAGACCTTCGATTTGGTGGAACATTGGAGAATGTGTTTGGTCTGAGTCACAGCGGTAAACACGGCCCGGGCACACAATACGAATTGGTGGCTGAGTCGTTTCCATAGTACGGATTTGCACACCAGAAGTATGGGTACGAAGCAAGTGATTGACATCGAAATAGAAAGTATCGTGCATGGCACGTGCAGGATGGTGACCTGGAATATTCAGAGCTTCAAAGTTGTGATAATCATCTTCAACTTCAGGCCCAGTCGCCACAGTAAATCCCGCTTTGGTAAAGAACTGGCAAATACGTTCTTGAACTTGAGTAACGGGGTGAATACTGCCCACCGTTTGTCCACGACCAGGTAAGGTAATATCAATCGTTTCACTAGCAAGCTTTTGTTCTAATGCAGCTTTTTGTAGTTCAGCTTGACGAGCAGTCAGTGCGCCAGTAATCGATTCACGAACGGCATGAATTTGTGCCCCAAAAACTTTACGTTCTTCTGGGTTCATTTTGCCGAGTGACTTCGATTGTTCCGCGAGCTGGCTTTTTTTCCCTGTAAATTGCACTCGCACTTGGTCGAGTGTAGCAAGGTCTTGAGCTGCTGCAATCGCAGCGAGCGCTTCAGTGGTCAGGGCTTCCAGTGACATAGTAACTCTCAAAGCAACAATTTAAAAAAATAATATAAACCCCTTATTCTAACAGTTTTTAGCCGTTATGATGAAGCGCATTCACAAGTTAAAATTGCATTAGCATCAAGTTTTAAAAAAAGTATAAGATAAACACAATATCAATGGGATCCTATCTCTATGGCACTTGATCCAATCTGGAAACAGCAGCTCGTCCTTGTGACTTATGGTAATGAATTTCTCAGCCAAGATTTAAGTTTTCAACGCTGGTTACATCATCATATTTTTGATTGTCACAGTTTCCATTTTCGTGATTTGCTTTCACAGCATTTATTGGCGCAACATTTTCAGATTTGGCTAGAAGGCTTAAAAAAACAAGGCGTACAACGCTTGAGTTTACATAGCTCAAGCCTTTTAAATGATGAACAAAATCCCAATGCCAATGTCGAGTTATTGCCCTTTGCACATTTTATTGTGAGTCATGAGCAGCATAAAAAGCAGGCCTGGATTTTTGGTAAAGAATTAGCAGAATGGTACAGCGCAGATAATGACTACGAAGCACCCGCCAGCCAACAAATTCACATTCGTCGTGAAACGTTTTGGCGCTATGACTTAAATCATAAATTAATTAAACGTATTGAAGCCGATCTTCAGCCACCAAATTGGGATGATATTGACAGCTACACCGAAAGTGAGTTGTTCCTACAAAAACCCGCCGAAGGTTTCACGGATCCGGAATCACTCGGCACTCCTTATTATGGCACTCAAATATCTTTAGAATCAGATTCAGCTGACACTGTTTATTTATCGTTATTACCAACAGATACTCAAGCCGATTTTGCTCACAACAGCTTACATCGCCTTGATGCGTTGGATCGCTTTATTCAACATCAGATTCAACAGCCTTACCATAAAGATGGCTCAATCCTAAGTCCTGAAGAACAGCTGAATTTGCGCCATTTTACCCAAAAAACCGATGATTTAACCGCAAAATTTATTGTTAAAGTGGCCAATCATTACAAGACAGCCCGCTTAACACTGCCTGCTGAAACTTCATCGCCCTTAGAAGGTATGAGAACAGAAAATCGTCCATCAGCCCACCCTAAATCCAGCGCACCGAACCATCCACACAAACCCGGTGCCGGTGGTGTGATTACTCTGATTATTATTACTGTGGCCATTTGTCTCTTAGCTTATTATTTCGGACTTTAATCACTTTTAAGCTGCATTAAAGTTTAAGGAGCCCTTCATCTGAAGTAATGCCAGTCAGTTAAGGATTTAAAAGTTAAAAATAAGGTCAGTAAGACGTAAATTTAGCTCACTTTAAATCCAAATATAAGGAAATTTAGGGTAATAAATAACCCGAATTTCCTTAACTGATCAGCATTACTTCATCTGAAGGGCTTTTTTTATGAGGTAATTAAGTAATTAAACGGTCTAATTTCCAGTTTTACTCGGTGTTGATCCGCATGCTGATTGATATAGTGACTGACCGAAACGACTTCGCCTTCAATTTGTGCATCTGCACCGTACATAATTTTGACTGCCTCACCTTTACGAGGAATCATTTCCAATTCAACTGTAATACTTCCTTGTCCCATTCCCACAATTTCTGCCAGCATTGCTCTTCTCCTTGTTATTTTTTCACCTAATTTAATATTAGAATGTCGTCGAAAAATGTTTAAAGATCATTTATGTAAAAAACCAATATTGCTAAAACTAGACCACATATTCATAAGAATCCAACTGTGCTAAAAACTGCTCTACTTCTTTCGGTGTTTTTAATCGAATCCACTGAATATATTGATACTCTGGCGCGGACATCATTTTTAAATATTTATTGCGATTCTTTTTATGGGTCTTAATCATCCACCATACCATCGAATTGGGTCCGAACATACGCCATAAACTGTCTTGGTTATTTGAGTTTGGCCACAAATCTTGTTTGGACTTCGACCGAGAAACCGTACGCTTAATTGAACGGTATAAATTGATCGGGAAAGGTAAATCCAACCAGATCACGGTATCAATTTCCGCCCATTTAACAGGGATTGCGCGGGTATAATTTCCATCGATAACATAGCCATTTTTAGCCTTGGCCATTTCAGCTTCAATACGGGCAAAAAAGATTTCATCCGGACATTCTTGCCAATCATCGAGCCAAAACAGGATGTCCAGTTCGATGTAATGCAGACCTAATTTTTCCGCCAAAGCTTTGGAAAAGGTTGATTTTCCTGTAGCAGAGGTACCAACTACATTAATTTTTTTCATTTTGGTCATTCAAGTTTGCGGTTTTGTCTCCCTCAGTAATACACGATATCGCATCGTTTCACCATGGTTAATTTTCAATCACCATCGTAGTCTAATTCACCCTCATCTAAATTGATAAAATCAGCGGTTGGGGTTTGATCAAAACGCACAGCTTGAATAATGGATTGATTCAATAATTTCGCTTTGGCTACACGATGCATCCCATCCATCACCCGACCTGATGCACATAAAATAATGGGATAGCTTAAATCTGCAGCTTGAACCAAGTGCATATGTTCAATGATTTGCTGTGTGGTCGGTGCAGATTTTGGAAACCAATAGGCTTCATTTAACTCTTGAATATCAGTCAATGCGACCTGTTGAACTTTTAAATTTTGACTTAACACCACTAAGCGATGCACATCCCAAATATGGATATCCTCACCCACTTGGCGAAAATGGTATTGTTTGCGCATTTTCCCCTCTTGATTAAAGCCTTCAACCCATACAATTATTGAGCCATAAAAAAAGACCGCTAAAAGCGGTCTTTTTTAAGCCATAAAGACTTATGCAGCTAATGCATCTTTAGCTTTAGAAGCTAAAGCAGCAAATGCAACTGCGTCATGCATAGCGATG
>NZ_JBLZXR010000082.1:0-18148 GCF_050285345.1 Acinetobacter sp. | reverse complement strand
TGCCCGATAAAAAATGGCGAAAACAAGAAGAACCTCAATTGAGGCTCTTCTTATGAAAATTGTGGGACAGCAGTGGCGTTTACGCCGCTTTTTGTTTATGCGAAAGAGTCAATTTCACGTATGATTTAAAACTCAGTAGCTCCTCACAATGTCTTTATTTTTAGGTGATTCATGCATTCATTTGATGACTATTACTACTTTTATTTGGTGGTGAAGCATGGTGGTTTCAGTGCGGCAAGCGAAGCATCAAATATTACTAAGTCTAAATTGAGCCGACGAATTTTAGACCTTGAAGCCCAATATAATGTCACCTTGATTCAGCGTTCAACCCGCCATTTTAAGGTGACGACCTTAGGGCAGGAATTGTATGAGGAATGCATTAAAATCATTCAACAGGTTGAGTGTGCTCACAATGTATTATTAAAACAAAAAAATGAACCTGAAGGATTGGTCAAAATTAGTTGTCCACCGGTCATGATGGAACATCAAATTCGTCCCTTGCTGAATCAATTTTTAAAAACCTATCCCAAAGTACAGGTTGAACTTGAACTGACAAGCCGTAGGGTCGATGTCTTGCATGATGATATTGATCTGGCGATACGCACCAATTTTGCTGAAAATGAAGACTCCAGTATTATCGTGCGCGATATCATCAAAACCGTGCATTGTTTAGTGATTAGTCCTGAATTGCTTAATGGCCGTGAATTACAACATATCCCTGAATTATCTGAATTTCCAAGCATTGTTTTGGGCACCCACAAAATCCGTTATCAATGGCTTTTACATCATATCGAGCGCCAAGAACAAATCGAAATTCCGCTGCAACCGCGGATCAAAAGCAATGATTTGGCCGGTGCCTATTATGCGGTACTGGATGGTCTCGGCATCGCAGATCTGCCCTATTTGACAGTCAAAGACGATATTGAGGCCGGCCGTTTAATTCATTTATTTCCCGAGTGGTGTTCCAATGTGGGAACTATCCAATTGGTCTATGCTTCACGTAAAGGACAACGCTTGGTGATGGAAAAACTGATTGAATATTTGGTTACAGGCATCCGTGAATATGGCCCTGAACATAAAGGCTACTTAATTTAAGCCGATTTAATTTCATGTGACTTCCATGCACACTAAAAAGCCAGAACTCAGTTCTGGCTTTTTTTATAATTCGAAAAAAACGCTTCCGAATTAGATTTTACCGATTAGGTCAATGGATGGTGCAAGTGTTGCTTCACCTTCTTTCCATTTTGCAGGACAGACTTCACCCGGGTGCGTATGTACATATTGCGCTGCTTTGACTTTACGCATCAATTCAGATGCATCACGGCCAATGCCCCCAGCATTAATTTCAACGATTTGAATTTTGCCTTCAGGGTCAATGACGAAAGTACCACGGTCCGCAAGACCATCCGCTTCAATCAGGACTTCAAAGTTTTTCGCCAAAGTCCACGTTGGATCGCCAACCATTGGATATTCGATTTTCTTAATTTCTTCTGAAGAATCGTGCCAAGCTTTATGTGTGAAATGTGTATCTGTAGAAACTGAATAAATTTCTACGCCCATTTTTTGGAATTCAGCATAATGATCCGCAAGATCGCCTAATTCAGTTGGACAAACAAAAGTGAAGTCCGCAGGATAAAAGAATACAACAGACCATTTACCGTAGAAGTTTTTTTCTGAAACTTCAATAAATTGACCATCTTGATATGCAGTTGCGTTAAATGGTTTGATTTCTGTATTGATTAAACTCATGTGATATTCCTCTAACTCATTTTGGGGATTGCTAATCTGTTGAAGCTAGAATACGAAAAACATCGGCATAGGTAAAACCGAAGTTTTTTATAAAAACTATCGGATTTTTAGATTCACTATTTATATCAATATTACAATCTCAATCGAGAACATCTATTAAACTCGATCAGCCCAACCGCATCAGTCTGCACTGAATATTTGCATTATGACTATTGTATGCTTGATTTTATAGACGATAAAAAGCCCTCAATATTGAGGGCTTCCTAGATGATGATTTGCCTTTTTAAGGCCTAGAGTGTCTCAGAACGGTAAGTCGTCATCTAAATCAGCAGCAGCCGGTGCTGGTGTCGGTGCAGGCTGTTGTTTCGGCGCAAAACCAGCTGGGTTATTGTTGCCATAGCTATTGCCTTGAGCTGGTTGATTATTGCCATAACCACCTTGGTTGCCGTAGCCACCTTGATTTTGGTTATTGTTATAACCACCTTGATTATTGTTAAAACGTGGTTGGTTAAAGTCACCACCACCTTGACCTTGCTCGCCTTGTTGACGGTTGCTGTCAAGCATCTGCATTTGCTCACCACGAATTTCTGTGGTGTAGCGCTCTTGGCCGCTTTGGTCTGTCCACTGACGTGTACGCAATGAACCTTCAATATAAACTTTAGAACCTTTGCGCAGATATTGCTGTGCAATTTCACCGAGGCGGTTATGCAACACAATACGGTGCCATTCTGTTTGCTCTTTACGTTCACCGGTATTTTTATCAGTCCATGAATCGCTCGTTGCAATTGAGAACTGAGTCAGAGAACCACCATTTGGGAAAGTTTTTGTTTCAGGGTCACGACCTAAAGTACCAACTAAAATGACCTTATTTACACCACGCATCAGACGTATTCTTCCTATTTGTTTCTATTATTTACTTTATAAGAGTTATGCTTAAATGGCTACCTCTTTCCCTAACAAGTGCGTTAAATGTTGTCGCGCAGATTCATCAATCTGCTGCTTATCCACTTTCACATAAGCCACTTGCTGGTCAGTCATCACCACAACTTCTTCAATACCACGAATTGCTAAAAGTTGAGAAGTCCATTCATCCGTTTTTTGATCATTTGGCAGGCTAAAAACCATAGATGATAAATAACGCGGTTGAGACAATCCAAAACTAATTAGTAACCAAATAATCGCTAAAGCGGTCAGAATACCCCAACCCATCGCAGTATGATTTAACAGTAAAAGTTGCCCACCAATCATACCGCCAAAAAATGCCCCTAGAAACTGACTGCTGGCATTCACGCCCATCGCAGTGGCTTTGGATTGAATAGGTGCAACTTTGGACAACCATGACGGCAATAACGCTTCCATCACGTTAAACGCGATAAAGAATAAACCTAAGCCCGCCAGCAAAATATACTTGGACTCAAAACCAAAGATTAAAATACCCAAGCCGAGAATAATCCCACCAATTGCAGTGAGGAAAATGCCACGCATTTTGCGGTATTTTTCTGCCAAAATAATGCTTGGAAAAGCAAAAAACAGACTGATCACCAATAACGGTAAATAGACCAGACCATGTGAACTTAATGGAATGTGTGCCGAATCAATTAGCTGTGAAGGCACATAAATAAACATCGCGGTTAGCAATAAATGTAATGAAAATACTGACACATGCAGACGGTTTAAATCACCCATTTTCAAGACTTGTTTGAGCTGAGTCAGATAGCCTTGCTGGAAATTTCGGTGATGCCGCGTCACTTTCGGCACCAAGAGCAACATAGCAATCGCTGCAAGCCCCATAATGGTGGTGACCCAAAACAGTCCTGAGATACCGACCAGACCAGTTAACCAAGGCCCCAAACTAAAAGCCACCACAAAAGACAGACCAATACTCATCCCCATCATCGCCATGGCTTTGGTACGCTGCTCTTCACGGGTGACATCGGCCAATAACGCCATTACCACCGCAGAAACAGCACCACCACCGGCAATCGCGCGACCAATAATCACCCCATAAATGCTGTCGGACATAGCCGCAATCGCCCCACCCAAAGCAAACAGCAACAGGCCAATTACCACCAAAGGCTTACGGCTATAGCGGTCGGCAATTAAGCTAAATGGAATTTGTAAAATGGCTTGGGTCAAACCGTAAACCCCCACAGCCAGACCAATCAATGCAGGTGTTGCCCCTGCATATTGCTGTCCGGCCACAGAAAATACGGGAATAATCATGAACAGCCCCAGCATACGCAAGGCAAAAATACTACTCAAAGCAAAAGTTGAGCGTCGTTCAAGAGCATTCATCATAGCTGGTTAAAATTTCATTAATCATGGACAGGGATTATAGGACATTCAGCGCACAGCAAAGCAGGATTTTTATTTAAATTCATTATGCCTCAAATTGGACAAATAAAAAGCGCAGCTGATGCTGCACTTTTTTTAAACCAAGGAGTGAATCGATTGATTCGCTGCCCAATTATTGCTGCTGACGTTTTTTATATTGAATCGATGCAATCACAGCCCAAACAATAAATGCCACACCAATCAGACCGGTCACCACTTCTGGAACATGGATGCCTGTACCGCTTGCCAACATAATAAAAGCCAAAGCACCGATGGCATAATGCGCACCATGCTCAAGGTAGATATAGGCATCTAACGTACCTTTTTCTACCAAATAAATAGTCATCGAACGTACAAACATCGCACCAATCGCAAGACCCAGCATGATGATCACCACATCCGATGTAATCGCGAACGCGCCAATCACACCATCAAAACTGAATGAGGCATCAAGTACTTCAAGGTAAAGGAAACCACCAAAGCCGGCTTTGATCACACCTGTCGGTACGCCATTGGCATCATGACCGACAGCATTGCCATTTTCATCTACTTCAGGCTCGCCACCCAATAAATGGCTCAATACTTGCACCCCGATGTAAATTACAATGCCCCAGATTCCTGCCATCACTACAGCGAGACGGCTTTCTTCAGCAATATTTGCCGCCATAATTAACAGGGCAATTAAAGAGATAAACACCGACATTGCTGGTACGTTTGCCAGATTCGCCAAACGATGTTCTAACCAACGGAACCAGTGAGTATCCTTGCCTTCATCCAAGAAGAAGTTCAGGAATACCAACAATAAGAAAGCACCACCAAAAGCGGCAATTTCTGCATGATGTGCCATCAATTTTGCAGAATATTCGATTGGATTATTCAGTGCTAATCGCACCACTTCCATGGTTCCCATGTCTGCCGTTACAGCCACGATGACAATCGGGAAAACCAAACGCATACCGAATACCGCAATGATGATACCGACGGTTAAGAAAATCATTTTCCAGAAATGATCCCAACCGCGGAGTACCGATGCATTCACAACCGCGTTGTCAAATGACAATGACACTTCCATGACTGCCAAAATTGCAGTAATGGTCAAAGCTGTAAACATGGCCTGTAAGCCTGCATTTGGGCCATGCGTAAAGCCCCAGTATGCAGCAATGGCGAGACACACGATCGTAAAGAAGATTGAGAAACCAAAATGTTTCATCATGATAGATCGACCTATTGATTCAATATATTTGTAAAATCAATGCGAGATTGACTTTGAAGAGGAGTTTAATGCGGCAATTATGACGCTTTTCTGTGATGAAACCAAAAATTATTCGTTACATTTTCAATAAACACTCTAAGATGGAACACCCTATGTACTTCGCTTTATGTTGTACATGCGTCTTTTTTCATTTTTATGTGCAGGAAAGTTCAATGCATTTTTCTGAAGAAGTCTGGCAGCAAAACGCTGATTTATATCAACGCATTTTAAATTTGCCCTTTAATCAAGAATTGGCTCAGGGTACTTTAAGCCGTGATGCATTTTGTCATTATGTGATTCAAGATGCACATTACTTGTTGGCTTATGGTCGTGCTTTATCGATCTGTGCAGCAAAAGCTTTTGAGGCAGATGATGTCATTCAATTTTCTGAGGCAGCGAAAATTGCCATTGTGGTCGAACGCAGCTTGCATAATGACTTTATGCAAGGCTTTGGCATCAGCAAGGAAGAATTTGAAACCACACCATTGACGCTGGCATGCCATCACTATACCTCTTACCTCACCGCAACCGCGTGGGCAGAAAGTTATCCAGTAGTACTGGCTTCTCTACTTCCATGTTTTTGGATTTATGCCGAAGTGGGTAAAGCGATTGTGAGCCAATCTGTACCGAACAACCCTTATCAAGCATGGGTCGACACCTATTCAGGCGAGGAATTCAATACTGCTGTGCGTAATGTGATCGCGACCATTGATAAAGTTGCGGCGCGCTGTGATGCAGATACTCTGGCTAAAATGCATACCGCGTATACACATGCTGCAAAACTTGAATGGTTATTTTGGGACAGTGCTTACCAGCAACGCACTTGGCCGATCTAATTATTCGATGTAACTCAATCGAGTTAAACCAAAGGATCTAAATCACAGGATTTAGATCCTTTTTTATCACGAGATGTTTAATTTTAAAACGGTTTTATCTCTTATCTATCTTATCTAAATGATAGCTGCCATATTCATCCCACATGATCTGTTATTCAACTAAGCCTGAACGTACTGCCAAAATAAATCAGTGCTCCTGCTGTTACGATGTAGCATATTTTTCAGCTTTAGGCGCAGTATTTTTCCCGCAGGCACTCAACGTAATACTATAGCTGATTACTTAACTCTTCAGTACACCAAAGACCTTAAAGAATGGAATTTTACAGCTATTTTTACGTGCTGATATTTTTAGAATTTAGCTATAGACACTACATAGCATTAAGCAGCTCATACACAGCATTTGAATTTGATGAAAATAACCGTTCATTGTGTGACCCTATAATCCCCATCATGTCATGCAATCTGGCATTTACATGATCATTCAAATTTTAATTCAGTCATTTTTCTCACAAAGCCACACATAAATCTAGGTTTAATTTAGCCTTGAACAATTTTCATGCGCTATCATATATAAGTTTTCGATGAAATTTTTCAGGACCCTTGCATGAGCCAAAGTCATATCCGTATTCGAGGCGCACGAACCCATAACTTAAAAAATGTGTCTCTCGATATTCCACGCGACAAGTTTGTGGTCATTACGGGGCTTTCCGGTTCAGGTAAGTCCTCTTTGGCCTTCGATACTTTGTATGCCGAAGGACAACGTCGTTATGTGGAATCACTGTCTGCCTATGCACGTCAGTTCTTGTCACAAATGGAAAAACCCGAAGTCGATTCGATTGAAGGTTTAAGCCCTGCGATTGCCATCGAACAAAAATCTACCAGTCACAACCCGCGCTCAACTGTCGGGACCATCACCGAAATCTATGACTATTTACGTCTACTGTATGCCCGTGTCGGTACCCCCTATTGTCCTGAACATGACCTGCCAATGGTTGCACAAACAGTTTCGGAAATGGTCGATGCAGTCAAAGGTTTAGAGGAAGGAACCGCGCTGATGCTGCTGGCGCCTGTGGTGCGCGAGCGTAAGGGCGAATACACCAACCTGTTTGAACAACTCCAAGGGCAAGGTTTCGTTCGCGCCCGTGTCGATGGCGAAGTGGTGGATCTGGACCCGATGCCAGAGCTGGATAAAAAGAAAAAACACACCATTGAAGTGGTGATCGACCGTTTTAAAGTGCGTGATGATCTTGGCAACCGAATTGCCGAAAGTTTTGAAACTGCTCTGCGAATGGGCGGTGATATTGCTATTTTATCGTGGATGAAAGGCGAACAAGAAGATCGCGTATTTTCAGCCAAACACTCCTGCCCTGAATGTGAACGTGCAGTCGGTGAACTTGAGCCACGTCTGTTTTCATTTAACAACCCCTTTGGGGCCTGTCCGGTTTGTGATGGTTTAGGCACACGCAGCCATTTCAGTGCTGAGAAATTGATTCCAAGTCCAGATGTATCGATCAGCCAAGGTGCTATTCGTGGTTGGGATCGTCAACGTCCGTATTACTACAGCATGATTCAAAAAGTGGCCGATCATTTTGGTTATTCTTTGGATACTCCTTGGAATGAACTGGATGCCGACACCAAGAAGAAATTTCTTTACGGTACAGGCAAAGAAAAAGTTGACCTGAGCTATATCGATGAACGCGGTCGTTCGCATAAACGCGTGCAAGCTTTTGAAGGGATTTTGCCGCATTTAGAACGCCGCTACCGTGAAACCGAATCGAATTATGTGCGTGAAGATTTGGCCCAATATTTATCCAATGCCGCCTGTGATGCCTGTGGCGGTTCACGACTGAATGAAATTTCACGCCATGTCCGAGTTAAAGACAAAACCATCGCGCAGATCACCAAAATGTCGATTGGCGATGCGGAAAGCTATTATCAAGACCTGAATCTCAGTGGGGCTAAAGGTGAAATCGCCGATAAGATTTTTAAGGAAATCCGTGAGCGTTTGCACTTTCTTGTCTCTGTGGGTTTGAACTATTTAAGCCTCTCACGTTCTGCTGAAACACTATCAGGCGGTGAAGCACAGCGTATCCGCTTGGCTTCACAAATTGGTGCGGGTTTGATGGGCGTGATGTATGTACTGGATGAACCTTCGATTGGTTTGCATCAACGTGATAATGACCGCCTGCTTGAAACCTTGGTTCGCTTACGTGACTTGGGCAATACCGTACTTGTGGTGGAGCATGATGAAGATGCAATTCGTGCCGCTGACCATATTATTGATATTGGTCCGGGTGCAGGTGTGCATGGTGGACATGTGATTGCCGAAGGGACTTATGATGAAATTTTGGCAAATCCAGATTCATTAACCGGTCAATATTTATCAGGAAAACTAAAAATTGAAGTGCCGAAACAGCGCATTCAGCCACCGAAACCTGAAGAACAAATCAAGTTGATGGGTGCTGCAGGTCATAACCTGAAAAATGTCGATTTAACCTTGCCTTTAGGGGTAATGACCTGTGTAACCGGGGTGTCTGGTTCAGGCAAATCGACCTTAATTAACCGAACATTGTTACCGCTTGCGGCAACGCAGCTCAATGGTGCAACCACCTTAACCGCTGAAAAATTTGACTCGATTGATGGTTTGCAGTTCCTCGACAAAGTTGTGGACATTGACCAAAGCCCGATTGGACGTACACCACGTTCTAACCCTGCAACCTATACCGGTTTATTTACCCCGATTCGTGAACTTTTTTCGCAAACCCCTGAAGCCAAAGCGCGTGGTTATGCGGCAGGTCGTTTCTCATTTAACGTAAAAGGCGGACGCTGTGAAGCTTGTGAAGGTGACGGCATGATCAAAGTGGCGATGCATTTCTTACCCGACATGTATGTGCCTTGTGATGCCTGTCATGGCAAGCGTTATAATCGTGAAACGTTGGAAGTCGGCTATAAGGGTCGTAACATTTCAGATGTATTGGAAATGACGGTTGAAGATGCGATGCATTTCTTTGATGCGATTCCTGTGATTCATCGTCGTTTGGAAACCTTAAACCAAGTGGGTTTGGGCTATATCCGCTTGGGTCAATCGGCGACGACGCTTTCAGGTGGTGAAGCGCAACGGGTGAAATTGGCACGTGAGTTGGCAAAGCGTGATACGGGTAAAACCTTATATGTACTGGATGAACCAACCACAGGTCTGCACTTCCATGATATTGCCAAGTTACTCGACATCCTGCATGAGCTACGCAACAAGGGCAACACCATTGTGGTGATTGAGCATAATTTGGATGTGATTAAAACTGCGGATTGGATTGTGGACTTAGGCCCTGAAGGTGGTGCGGGTGGCGGTATGATTATTGCCGAAGGTACACCAGAACAAGTGGCGAAATCTAAAGTTTCACATACAGCGAAGTTTTTAAAGCCGATGTTGAAATAAGATTCACATCTAGTTAAGCACATAATAAAACGGTGATTTATTCACCGTTTTATTTAAATAAAGCTGTTCCTTAATAAATTGATTCTTGGCAATTTTTCAATCACATGACCAGCAACATGGAGGTCGCCTGTTTGACTGGGGCAGCACAGACGTGCCCTCAGTCAAACAAAAGCATTTTGCCTACTTTTGTGCTTTCAAAAGTAGAAAAACTCCTACGCAATGAAAAACCGATCACATTGCAAAATGAGAACGTGCAAACTCAAAACTCAAAACTCAAAACTCAAAACTCAAAACTCAAAACTCAAAACTCAAAACTCAAAACTCAAAACTCAAAACTCAAAAAATTAACGCAAATAATAAAATACACCTAACTTATCCAACACATCCAATGTCAACTGCTTCCGTTCAGCAATATCATCCCCTGCCTGCATCTGCATATTTAAACTAAATGCCGTAATCTTGCCATGACCATCATCTACCCAACCGGTATACCAACCGACCTGAGGCTCAGCACCCATGCTCCAACCACTTTTTGCATATAACTTCGCATCACCCCGACCTTCGATATACAACATTTCTTTCACTTGATGTTGTACAGATGCATCGAAAGGCAATTGTGCTGTGGCCAACTGATACGCAAATTTAGCTTCCTGCTCAGGAGTAATTTTGAGCGGACCAACCAGCCAAAAATTATCAGCTTGCTGACCAATATTCATATTACCAAAACCAACGCGTTTGACTTCCTGCTGCATGAGCTCAAGTCCAATCCGTCTTGCCAGTTCCTGATAAACAGGGACAGCCGAAGCCTGCATTGCCTCTGCCAAGGTCATATCTTTTTCCCAAGCAGGGAAAGAACGTTTTTCGCCCTTCCATTTAAATACCTCATTCGCTGTCGCTTTATGATGTTGCAGTCCAATTAAAGCATTCAGCATTTTAAAGGTAGATGCTGGAATATATGCTGTGCTGGCACGCTGTACAGCATTGCCATAACGATGGATTTTCTTACCATCAAAGCTTACAAAAACAGCTTGAGTCTGTGCCTCATTAAACAATAGAGGAATCTCATGGATTCGGCTATTCGCTTCATTCACGGATTTTTTAGGTATGGTATTTTTTGTGGTACTCAACCGACTATCTTGTGTCGAACATGCGATTAATCCACTCGCAATAATGAAATAAAACAGTTGTTTTTTCATCTGATCATGTTTATCTGTCTTTTGATGAACCATAGTATAAAGCGATCAAAAATATAGGACTGTTTTGTTTTGCATATTCCAAATATTTAAATCTTGCGAAAAATTTGCAGCTTATTTTTTACTTTTGCCAATGATTAGCTGAATGAATAGGTGGTGATTTTTTATCTTTGAAGAAGAGCTTGAGCTCAACGTACTAAACAAAAAAGCGACACGTGACTAAATCGACACTCGGTCACGTCCTGCCACCTTTGCTCGAAACAGAGCTTGATCGGCCTGTTCTAATAAACTCATCCAACTTTTAGCCCCCACTGCAATTCCAATACTGACCTTTGGAACTAAATCAGGAACTTCATGGGCAATACACAGCGGTTCCATTTGGATATCTGTCCGTATTTTTTCTGCAACTTGCTGTGCTTTATGAATGTCGATGCCTTCTATCAACACCAAAAACTCATCCCCACCATAACGCACCACTAAATCAGACGAACGCACATGATGACGTAGTTGATTAGCTACATGCTGAATGACCACATCTCCGACAATATGCCCATAGCAATCATTCACTTGTTTAAAATTATCAATATCAATAATCAGCAAACAAGTCTGCTGAAATCGAGCAACTTGGTTATCGCGGAATTTAATGTATTCATCTAAAGCAAAACGATTGGAAACACCGGTTAATGAATCCGTATTGGCAATATGCTTTAGTTGAAATTCAAATGCATCACGCTGCTGCAACATATTTTCAATACGTTTTATCGCATCAAATAAACTTAAATGGTCACGTTGATTATTTTCAATCAAGGCCTGATCGACTTGACGGTAGCGCGCTAATTTAAACAGTTGAAAGCGCGCACGAATTAAAGGCTCAAACACCCATTTTTTGGCATAAAACATGGTCATGATTGCCGTCAATAAGGACAACATGGACAAAAATAAAGTAAACAAGAGTTTACTCTGCGCCTGTCTTTTTTCCTCACGTGCAACCTCAAGGCTGTAATCTAAAATAAAACTTTGCAGCTTCACCACGGTGCTGAACTTGTCTACCATGGCATCTGTCAACTGTGTTCCATCCATGCTGTAGTTTGGGTATTGTGTACTTTGACCTACTAATGTCGTGATCAGCGCTAAACCCTTATCCAAAAACTCCGTTCTGACGGCATGATGTAGCTGCTTAAATTCATCTGTTTTGTCATGTTCGGATTGCACTACATTGACCAACTCCCATAAATAACGAGCCTGACGCTGAGTTTGTAAAGTACGTGCTAAATTTTCCTCAGGAATGGCTTGTTGAAAAGAAATCGCAGCCATAATATTTGATGCAACTCGCCCCGCCTGATCGCGTAAATCTGCCAGTAACAAAATTAAGGTGTAATAATTCGATACCGCGGTATCTTTACCATGTGAATAATTCACCAACTTTTGCATAGCAATATAGCTTTGATCCCATGCAGCAAACATCTTGAGGATCGCTTGATCTAAGTCTTCTGCCTGACGCTGCTCGACCGTTAAGGCAATATAATGGTCGACCGCTTCACGCCCATGCGTTAAATGCGGTAAAAGATTGGATTCTAATTGCTGTGCAATCGACTCAAAATCGTATTGTTTTAAAACCTCGAGTGTCTGCTGATACTGCAAATCAACCCCTTTACGATATTCAATCAGTTCTTGCGTTTTTTGTTCACGTTGCTGACCTTGGCTAGACATGGCACTGTTAGCGGGCGCACGTTCACGTGAAATTTGGTTAGCTAATTCCGCCACCATTTTCAACATTTGAATTTCTTTTAATGCTTCTACACTTTTGACATAATGCCGATAACTACTGACGATCAGCTGTACACTGATCAATACAATGGACAACACAATAATTAGCATTGCGATTTGAAGTCGCTTACTTATATGTTCAGTACGTAATGCTTGCACTTATTTTACGCCCCATTGTTACATAGCCCAAACAGCAATTTACTGTATAAAGTTAAAGCCGTATTACCAAAAGTTTTACTTTAAATAATCTATAAAAATTTATAATGAACAAGTTTAAGTCTAAATATTAGCCAAAAATGCCTAACATGTCACATTTTTTATTCGTAGTATCCCCATATTGAAGATCAAAATTATCAAATGATAAAAAACTACAATTTTTTTTCAGAACCGGATTCAAGATTATTTACAACAGCTATGATTTGGTGCACAATGCACCGCATTAGGGCACACTAGATTTTTCCCTCAGCAGAATATTCTAGTTCCCCGAAGATTTTGGCTAAAAAATCCTGATTTTTTTATGAAAATCAGGATTTTTTTTTCTATTCAAAAAAAATCTGTCAAAAACAACACAAATAAAGCACCATTATAGTGCACTAAAATATCATTATTTTTCCCTGTTTTTTTATCTCTATCAATTTTTTGATAAAAAAAAGCCCAACCTTGGGGAAAGCTGGGCGAATAAAAAACAAAAATTATGGAGAATCGGGGTTAATATCACACTTTCAATCAATGTGATGACTCGATTAACAAATTATGGGCTATAAAGAACCTGATGTAAAGCCAAGTATTTCACTCGGGTTTTAATTTAATCACAACAACCCAAAGTTTAAGTGACACAATTGGCATTAATTAAAAACAAATGCACATTTATTAAGCAAAAAATATGAATTATGTTTAACTATTCATCATTAATTTGTCATTTTTTATCGTTTAAAAGATGAAATTTCTTTTTTTATTAAGTGATTTTTTAAATTAAAAATAAAATATCAATCCAAAAAACAGATCAAAAAATGGTGTCTTTTTTCAAGTCTTAATTTTTTATTCTCGGTTTTAGCAAACTTAGCTAATTGTTCTCAATGATTTTTTTTCAGTGACTTGTTAGTTAGAGTAAAAACTGAATTTTCTATTGTGAAATAAAGCACGATGTTGCAGTTTGAGTAATCACCTTTAAGATCATTGACTTAATGTTTTGTTACAATACAATGCCTAATGTTTAATCCATTTGTAACAACTGGTAGAAAATCATGAAAAAACTCGGTTTAGCCACTGCTTTATTATTAGCGATGACCGGTGCTCAAGCTTACCAATTCGAAGTACAAGGTCAAGCAGAATACATCGACACAACTGAAAACGACAAAGACTTTACTGGTGGTCTTCAAGGTACTTACTACCTTAAAAACGTTGACTCTACAAAAGGTCCTCTAGCTGAAGCAGCTTTCTTGAACCAAGCGTCTAACGTTTCTGTAGCGTATAACTACGGTGAAGTTGGTTCACAAGGTGTTGACGTTATCGCTCACAACTACGGTATTAAAGCTGAAGCTTATGTACCAACTAAAGTTGTTCCTGTATATGCAAGCGCATCTTACAGCCACACTATTCTTGATGCTAAAAACCAACACCCAACTTCTAAAAGGTTAGATGGTAACGGCGACCGTTATGCATTAGAAGTAGGTGCTCTTCCAACTCAAAACTTCTTAGTTGCTGTGGGTTATACTAGCGTTGCTGACCAAGATGCTGTAGATGCATTCAATGTGATGGGTAACGGCGTTGTTAAAGCTGTTGCTGAAGCTGAAACAATCAGTCAAGACCAAGATGCGATTACTGCACGTGCGAAATACGTTGGTGCTATCGATGGTACAAACATGGCGGTTGGTTTCGAGTCTGGCATCATCTATGGTGAAGACACAGCTTACCAATTGAAAACTGATCTTTTCGTAACACCAAAATTAAGCGTTGGTGCTTCTTACGCTGAATCTAGCTTTGAAGGCACTCCAGATTCAGCTTGGGGCGCGAACGTAAACTACTTCATCACTCCTGCTGTTGCAGTGGGTGCGTCTTACGTAAATGCTAATGCGACTGATGGCGACATCAACGACACCCAAACTGTTGGCGTAAACGCTAAATTCCGTTTCTAATTCACTTTAGAATCTGAAGATCAAAAAAGGACGCTTATGCGTCCTTTTTTATGCGATGTATTAACCTTCTCTTATTCTGGTAAACGAACCAAATTCAAGAAATGCAGATGTCGTTCATACTGATCGATAATATCCTGTAGCAAGTCTTCTTGCGTCCATTCCATTACATCATAGTTTTGTCCACCCTCTTTCAGGAAGACCTCGGCTTGAAAATATTCAATTGAATCAATTTCTTGATCGGCCATAAAGCTTGGCGGCAAGGTTTCACGTAAAATCACCTGATAAACAAAGTTGATTTCATTGTGATGATCCACGCGAAGTTCCAAACCATCTTCCACTTCCAAAATTTCAACGGTTAATCCTCTGCGTTCAAATTCAGATTGAATGCTATGAAAGGCCTTTCGTACTTGAGTGCGTATAAATTTGATCACTTCACTATGAGAATGCGGATAATGCATAATCAAACCCAGACGTTGTTGCCAGCTTCGTGGGTTTTGAATCGCGCGTGGAGTAATACGTGCCACCTGTAAAGCATTCATTTTAATCACATCCAAATGTAGTGCTTTTAACAGTCCCCAACAGATCAGCAGCATAATCAAGGTAAACGGTAAGGCACTCAGCATCGTTGCTGACTGCAATGCACCTAAACCGCCACTGAGCAGCAAGACGATGGCTAAAAATGCCATTAAGGCGGTCCAAAACAGACGCTGCCAAATTGGCGAATTTTCCGATTTTGCAGTTAAATAATCCGTCACTAAAGCACCCGAGTCCGCTGAGGTCACAAAAAATAGCATCACCAACAGGGTCGCTAACATGCTCATGACACTCGACAACGGCATAGTTTGTAAAAACTCAAATAAAGCCACAGAAGAATCTCGTTGTACCGCTGCCACCAGCCCCGTATTTGCTTCCTGCAAAATACTGTATAACGCAGCATTGCCCATAAAGCCCATCCAAATCAGGGTAAAGCCAGATGGAATCAGCAGTACACCGACAATGAATTCGCGAATACTTCGTCCTTCAGAAACACGTGCAATAAACATTCCGACAAAAGGTGACCATGAAATCCACCAGGCCCAATACATAATGGTCCAACCGCCAATCCAGCCATTCGACTGATAGGCATATAAATTGAAGGTCATGCTAAATAGGTTGGAGATATATTGCCCAGCGTTTTGAATGGTAGTTTGCAGCAAATAAATACTGGGGCCAACAATGAACACAAAACATAATAAGGCCAAGGCCAAGACTAAGTTCAGCTCAGAAAGTCGCTTAATCCCTTTATCTAATCCTAAAAAAA
Source organism: Acinetobacter sp. (assembly GCF_050285345.1). GTDB lineage: Bacteria > Pseudomonadota > Gammaproteobacteria > Pseudomonadales > Moraxellaceae > Acinetobacter. The sequence continues at coordinate 2,146 of NZ_JBLZXR010000082.1, read as the reverse complement.
CCGATAAAGAGGCCATCGTACTGACCACCACAATTAAAATAATTTGATTGCTGGATGATTGTTCAATACCAAATAAATAATTCAGTCCCGAGTTAATCTGGGTAACGCCAAAACCTAAGGTGGTGGCCACCCCAAATACCGTACCAATGGTGGCAAACGTATCGACCCCATCCCCGATGGGACCATAGATTTTTTTGCCAATTAAAGGATATAAAGCGGAGCGAATTTTTAAGGGTAAATTATGTCGATAAGCGAAGTAAGCTAAAGACAAACCCACGATGGTATAAATTGCCCAAGCATGTAATCCCCAGTGGAAAAAAGTTACTCGCATGGATTGTTGTGCAGCTTGAATGGTTTCAGCATCACCCGAAGGTGGGGAGATATAATGCATCACAGGTTCGGCCACACCGAAGAACATCAGACCAATCCCCATGCCCGCTGTAAACAACATGGCAAACCATGACATATTGCTATAAGCCGGTTGACTATGGTCAGGCCCGAGTTTGATTTTACCCATATCTGACATGGCGATATAAATCAGCACAATCAGAAAAATAGCCACAGAAAGGACATAAAACCAGCTAAAAGAGTCGGTAACCCATTGATTTAGCTGTTTGGTAATAAGATCAAAAGAGTTTGGTGCGAAAATTACGACAGCCAGAAATACACCAATTATAATGACTGTACTGAGAAACACATTGGGATTCACATTGGAATACCAAGATGTCGGTTTGGAAGGCATAAAGACCCCATCTTGATTATTTTGTTTATCAGACAGACCCGAAGGTCAAGAAGCATTCACGTAAAGTGAACAAAAAGAAGAGTTCAATACAATAAAGGAACTCAAAGCTATAATAAATTAATGTTAAAAATAAATAAGTTAGTATCCTGTTACTTTATCGTAACTTGTATCAATCATCTTTATCCTTCCGATTTGGCAAATGAGCCACATATTGTAATGCGATCAGTCGTGACACAATTAATGCCAAATACATGACACCACAAAACATTTGTAGCATAGCCAAAACACGGGCGGGCGCACTCATCGGCATTAAATCGGAAAGGCCGGTTGCCGACTGTAGGCTAAAGCTTAAAAATAATAAATCCAGCCAAGATTGCAGCCCGGCTTGAGTTGGATTGCTAAAACTTTGTGGATAAATCAACTGACATATACTATAAAGAAATGCAAATCCCCACGCGATGAGGGTGAATACGGCACCCGCAGCAAAGAGTTCATCTTTGGTTAAATAGCGATCTGCAAACATATAACGTAGCAAGCCATAAGCCGCACTAAAATAAGCACAAGCTTCAAAGCCATGCGCAATGATTTGGATATGGGGATGATCCACCCCAAAGATGATGAAGGTCGAAAAGAATACCGCGCAAGCCACAAAGCTTAATCCCAAAATCGTAAACATCGGCGTTTGCCGAATGACCTTGGCAATGAGCAACAGCACCAACACTCCCAAGACCCACAGTAAGGCCCGAAATGATGGACTGTCTCGGGTAAATGCGGTAAGCACTAAAATTAACAGTTGGGTCAGCAGTAACCACGCCGAAGGCAACAACTGAAATCCTTTCCAAAAATCGACCAATCCTTGCATTATTTTCTAGTCTCTATTTTTTATTCAAATCCAATGTCGTACTTCAGCTCATTTTTATTGGAACAACCTCTTGGCATAACCAATTAGAACCACGACATGCAGTAGTATGTTCAGACCATTTTTAAATTAGCACGAACCCTTTAATTTGTGCTGCATAGATTTGTAGATCAACACTAAGCACAGCAGATCTAAGATTTCCTTTCTGTACGACAGAGCACTATTACAAATCAAGAAATAAAGCGTGCTGTAATTTACACAAGGAACGCGCACATTAAAGACATCATCTACATAAAGGATGATTTCATTATGCAAAAACATTTATTCTTGGCACCGCTTTGCGCACTGATCATTGTTGCATGTACACAAAATAGCCCCCTCTTAAAAGGCCATGAAGATTATTTGGGAACTTGGCAAAATGAACACAGTGAATTGGTAATCCGTCCTTCGGGAGACGTTACTTATCAACATCAGGAACACACTGAAAAAAGTATCGCCAATGAAACTTTTAGTGGGATGCGACAAGCCGATATCAAAGCACGTGT
>NZ_JBLZXR010000081.1:0-6709 GCF_050285345.1 Acinetobacter sp. | reverse complement strand
GGGGTTACCCATGTGAGAGTAAGTCATCGCCAGCTCATTATTCAAATCCCCCTGACTCAAAGCGAGCAGGGGGATTTCTTTTATGCTTAAAAAAAGAAAATAAAGAATGAGCTGCTTTTAAGGACTCTTTACTTTTATCTAAAAATGTTGTGAGTAGAACTTTTTCTCATAAAATTTAGAAAAATGATGTCAAAGTGTCTTCAATGCCGATCATTTTTATAAATAAGGGAGAGAGGTATTGCTCTATTGGTTATCGACTTAGGGTGAATGATCGTTCAGCCTATTTTCTAGATCTACGACTTAGATCGTAGGCCAGCATACATATTGATAAAATATGGCGTTTTAATCTGACAATTTTCGCTTCAAATAATCTATCGTCTGATTGTGATATAATTCAATCTAACTCTATGATTCATAATAATTATAAAAACTAGACTCTCAGTTCATCTATTTTTTATGTATAAACATTTCTATTTTATCGTCAATATTCTGACATTTTACTCCCAATCATCTGAGCTATATCTATAAGGTATCGATCTATACCTTTGTGATTTTGGACAATCTATAAGCAAAAAGGCATTGTACTTAAAAATAGATCTCACAATTGGAGGTGAGTTTCAATGTCAATAAACACAATGAATGTGAATAGTATCGTTGACCATGCAAAGTTTAAGACTTTCCATGTCAACATTATTTTGTGGTGCCTGTTTATCGTCTTATTTGATGGCTATGATTTGGCGATTAACGGCGTGGTCTTGCCTTTACTCATGCAAGACTGGGGCTTAACGGCGGTTCAAGCGGGAATGCTTGCGAGTACAGCACTTGCAGGCATGATGTTTGGTGCGATGAGTTTTGGTATGTTGGCTGACAAAATTGGTCGCAAAAAAGTAATTTTAATTTGTGTTTCGTTATTTAGTCTTTTTACTTTTTTAGGTGGTTTTGCATCGAATCCGACTGAATTTGCAGTGCTTCGTTTTATTGCCGGATTAGGGATTGGTGGGGTATTGCCTAATTTGGTTGCTTTAACTTCAGAATATGCACCACAGCGTTTACGCAGTACTTTAGTGACCACCATGTTTAGTGGTTATGCGGTTGGCGGCATTATGGCGGCATTATGTGGGAAATGGTTTACGCCGGACTTTGGCTGGCAGATCATGTTTTATATTGCAGGGATTCCTCTTCTTTTTGTCCCTCTATTCTGGAAGTTTTTACCTGAATCACTGACGTTTTTAGTGAAGGCAAATCAGCAAGATCAGGCGCGTCATTTCTTACAAAAAATTGATCCAGCAGTACACGTTTCAGCAAATACGCAATTGGTTTTATCATCGAATGATCAAACGCAAAGTAGCTCAGTCCAAGCCTTATTTACGGAAAAACGTGCAGTAGGGACATTATTATTTTGGGTCGCTTTCTTTATGTGCCTCTTAATGCTCTACGCATTAGGCAGCTGGTTACCAAAATTAATGATGGCAGCCGGTTATTCTTTAGGGAGTAGCTTAATGTTCTTGATGGCACTAAATATTGGTGCGGTCATTGGCACCATTAGTGGGGGAGTGCTCGCAGATCGCTTTAATTTTAAACCAGTTTTAATTGGCATGTTGATTGTGGGCGTATTATCTCTGGTCGGTTTGGGCTTTAATTCTCCACAACCTGTGATTTATTTACTGGTGAGCTTGGCTGGCGCATCATCAATCGGTTGCAGTATTTTGCTGTATAGTTATGTGGCGCAGTATTATCCGGTTGCAGTTCGTTCAACGGGTATTGGCTGGGCTTCTGCAATTGGTCGTACCGGTGCAATTGTTGGTCCAATCTTAATTGGTTATTTGCTAGGTTTAGAACTTCCGCATAAATGGAATTTTATTGCAGTGGCAATTCCAGGCATTATTGGCGCAATTGCAATATTCTTTATCCGACAGGCTCGTGTTGAGGTTCAAGTACCTGCTGAATCGGATCTGGATAAAAAGAATTTAGCAACTCAACGCTCTTATAGCTAAGCCATTTTTTCTACACAGTATTCAAAAGCCCATCATAAGATGGGCTTTTAGTTTTGACTAACTGCCTAAATTTGAAGAAATATTGATTAATACTTATCAATCAGATGTAAAAAAGCCCCAACATCCTGTTAGGGCTTTTTTATATTCATTGCAAGGCGAACTCCTGTCGTACCTTTTTTTTGTATTTTTCAGCATCCTGCTGTGATGGTTTTTCTTGTTTTTTGAGGAGACTTCCTGTCTCGCTATGGATTTAATCATAGGCAGAGATAGCAAAGCTGTGTAGTCTCAAAAATCGTCAAGTCGTGTAAGAAATTGCTTACACGGCCGATAAAACATGTCGCATGCTATTGATTCATCCATGACTAAAGCATTTGCTTGTATGGTATCCATAAAAATAGATGTCATTGATTCAACATTAATAAAATTTGTTACGTAAATATAGTGAACTGTCGATCAACTCAGCGCATCATAGGAAAGAATAAAGAAATCTTGATGACCATAGCGGTTCAGTTGACCAATGTAGGGAAAATTCAAATGTCAGATTCAGCTTTAGATGTACTGGAATATCCATTATTTGTGGCAGGAAAAGCGGCAAAGACAGAACAATGGCTCGAAGTAAATCATAAGTATACGCAGCAAGTATATGCACGGGTGGCATTGGCCGATGCTAAAACTATTGAAAAAGCCATCGATGCGGCGGTGAAATCTACTGCTGCTATGGCTGCATTGCAACCCTTCCAGAAGCAAAAAATCTTATTGCATTGTGTGAAACGCTTTGATGAAATGCGGGCTGAATTGACCGATATTTTAATTGCAGAAGGTGGCAAACCACGTAAAGCCGCAGCGGCTGAAGTCGAACGTCTAATTAATACTTTTCAGATTGCAGCCGATGCCATGACCCAGTTGGATGATGGTCGGATGATTCCTTTGGCCGTGACACCCGCAGCGGCAGGCTTTCAAGGTATGGTCAAACATGTGCCGATAGGTCCTGTCTCGCTGATCAGCCCATTTAACTTCCCGATTAATTTAACCGCACATAAAATTGCACCAGCGATCGCCGCAGGTTGTCCTTTTGTGTTGAAGCCAGCCAGTTTAACTCCAATTTCCGCGCTTAAAATTGCGGCAGTGTTGGCGGAAACGGATTTACCGCAAGGTGCATTTTCTGTCTTACCTTGCCCACGTGAACATGCCGATGTTTTGGTGACAGATGATCGATTTAAGCTGCTGAGTTTTACTGGTTCGGATGTGGTCGGTTGGGATATGAAAGCGCGGGCCGGCCGCAAAAAAGTTACTCTTGAACTGGGGGGTAATGCGGCAGTTTTGCTGGAACCAGATACAGAAATTAGTGATGCGTTGATTGAGCGTTTAGTCGGTGGCGGCTATAACCACGCAGGGCAGGTGTGTATTAGCGTGCAACGTATTTTGGTACATGCCGATATTTATGCCGAAGTGAAGAAAAAGTTGGTGGCGAGAGTAAAAAAAGTCACTGCAGCAGACCCAGAATTAGACACCACACTGGTTGGGCCAATGATTAAAGAAACTGAGGCTAGCCGTGTCAATAAATGGGTAGATAAGGCTATTAAAAAAGGGGCGAAGGCCTTGGTACGTGGTGAACTAAATGGCGTGTTACTGGATCCAATCCTGCTTGAAAATGTCGATGAATCGCTTGAAGTATATAAAGATGAAGTTTTTGGACCTGTGGTGATTTTGGAAAAATACAAAAACTTTGAGAAAGGTATCGCCAAGATCAATAGCAGTCGCTTTGGTTTACAGGCTGGAGTCTATACACAGAATCTGCATAAGATGATGTACGCATGGAACCATTTGGATGTGGGCGGGGTGATTATCAATGATATTCCTTCTTTCCGCGTTGATAATATGCCTTATGGTGGGGTGAAAGATTCTGGTTTGGGCCGTGAAGGGATTCAATCCGCCATTCGTGATATGCAAGAAGAGCGCATGCTGGCGATTAAATTAGCATAATCGAGTTTGATCGGGCATCAATCAGGATGGTTTGATTGATGCCTTCATTTTGAGTGTAATTTTGACTAAAAAAGCAATGAAGTGAATAAGAACAGATGAAGCAGATTTTTTTATTTTTGAGCTTAATCGCTATACATGTCTCGGCTTGGGCATTGAATGCCAATCAGCTGGTGGTGGATGCACGTGGACAAATCGGCAAGACCTTGCATTATGATCCTGCGTATACTCGGTTGGCTTACCCAATGGGAGATGTACCGATTGTAAAAGGTGTATGCACCGATGTAGTAATTCGAGCATTACGCTTGCAGGGGATTGATCTGCAAAAAACTATTCATGAAGATATGAAAGCTCACTTTAAATTCTATCCCCAAAAATGGGGGCTTAAAGGGCCAGACAAAAATATTGATCACCGCCGTGTGCCGAATATACAAACATGGATGAAACGCCAAGGCTATCAAGTTTTGGATCAGCAATATTTAGCGGGAGATATTGTCACTTGGGACTTAGGCCGTGGGCTTGTTCATATTGGTATTGTTTCAGACCGTCAATCTAGACTGAAAAAGACACCGCTGATTATTCATAATATTGGTGCAGGAACACAGGAAGAGAACATTTTGTATGCTTATAAAATTACAGGGCATTATCGAGTGAAATAATCTAGTGTTTTCACTCCAAATATATTATTCCTAAAAGTTATAGTATTAATAACCGTATTGTATAAAAATTAAGCTGATTAAATGAACGTTTGATCGCAAACAGATTACAAAAACAGAATATTTGATTCAGAAATTACAGAAAATATTTAAAAAAGTGAGTATTGTTAAATCCATATAAAGGAAAAATATTTAATTCAGTTTTTAAGCAAAATTAATCATTTATTTTTCTGTTTGCCATCTGGCATTGAAGCTCACAAGGCATCTCACCAGATCAAACACCCAGAATTTTATTTTTATGGTTCTTTTTTGCTCGCGATATAACCATAACAAGCAGCAGTAAAAGATGCCTGAGGTTTAGGTGTTCTATGTCAGATAATCGTGAAAGCTGGTCGGCACGATCAGGATTTATTATTGCAGCTATAGGTTCAGCTGTGGGGCTCGGAAACATTTGGCGTTTCCCCTATGTAGCCTATGAAAATGGTGGTGGGGCATTTTTAGTGCCGTATTTAATCGCCATTTTTGCTGCCGGTTTACCTCTACTCTATTTAGATTATGCCGTGGGTCACAAGTTTCGTAAGGCACCGCCTACCGCCTATAAGAAACTTATGAATTCTGAAGCCTTGGGGTGGTGGCAAGTGATGGTGACTTTGGTCATCGGGATTTATTATGCCAGCGTTTTGTCATGGGCAGGCAGCTACATGTTCTACTCGATTGGTCAACAATGGGGCACAGATACACAAGGCTTCTTTTTTTCCACCTATTTACAAAATGGTGAAGGCTTAGCACTCGGTTTTGTCCCCACTTTATTTTTTGGGCTAGCGATTGTTTGGGCTGTGGTGATGTTCATTTTATATGGTGGCGTACGCCGTGGTGTTGAACTGGCCAATAAAATCTTTATGCCCTTGTTGGTAGTATTGTTTACCATTTTAGTGATTCAAGCATTACGTTTACCCGGTGCAACAGCAGGTTTGAATGCCTTCTTTACCCCAAACTGGGAAGCGATGGCCAACTATAAAGTGTGGTTAGCAGCCTTTGGACATATTTTCTTCTCACTTTCAGTGGGCTTCGGGATTATGTTGACCTATGCTTCTTATTTGAAGAAAAAAACCAATTTAACCGGTTCTGGCTTGGTGGTGGCATTGGCCAACTCATCTTTTGAAATCTTAGCCGGGATTGGAGTTTTTGCTGCACTTGGCTTTATGGCTTATAGCTCGGGCTCTTCAGTACAAGACGTGGTTTCAGGTGGGATTGGTTTGGCCTTTATTGCTTTCCCTAAAATTATTTCCAGTATGGGAACGGGTGGCGATCTCTTTGGTTTCTTATTCTTTGCATCATTAACCGTTGCTGGGATCACCTCAATGGTGAGTATCCTTCAAGTGCCAATTGCCGCTTTCCAAGATAAATTGGGCTGGTCGCGCAAGAAGGCAGTGACACTGATTGCAGGCAGTTCAGCAGTTATTTCGACCCTTATTTTCTCAACTCATAGCGCGATTACCTTTGTCGATATCATTGATTACTTTGCCAATAATATTGGTATTGTCGGTGGTGGTTTATTATCGATTATTTTGGTGTCTTGGTTCCGTCGTCCACTGATGCAACAATTGCAAGAGCACGTAAATCAATACTCAAGCTTGAAATTAGGCAAGGGCTGGAATTTTCTACTGACGGTGGTTACGCCTTTATCTTTATCGATTGCTTTGGGTCTAACGATCAAATCGATTATTGTTGAAGGTTATGGTGATTACGCTACGCAAATTTTATGGATTGTGGGCGGAAGTACAGTTGGATTGTTTATTTTGGGTGCAATCGTGTTTAGTTGTCTAAAAGACAGCAACACTGGGGAGGAAAACTAAGATGAATACTTCCGCAATGATTATGATGGCGATTTCGATTATTCTGCTCTGGGGAGGCTTGGTTTTAGCCATGTTACATTTGGCAAAACACCCGGATGAGGAAGAAGATTAATCATCAACAATGAAATAAAAAAGGAACCATCTTTGGCACTGCTGTCCCACAATTTTCATAAGAAGAGCCTCAATTGAGGTTCTTCTTGTTTTCGCCATTTTTTATCGGGCA
>NZ_JBLZXR010000080.1:0-2835 GCF_050285345.1 Acinetobacter sp. | reverse complement strand
AGTCGCTCGATCATCCGAACAATCCAAATAATTCAGCCTATAAACAGGCGGCCAAAAGTATTGAGACTGATATCAATACCACAGCTGTCATTAACACTGAAGATGAGGCAGAGCTGACCAGTGTGGATGACCAACTCGGAAAAGCCAATTATCATACCGTTTTAACTCAGGCTGACTGGAACAACCTGTTTACTCGTTTCAGTACTGAAAAACGCTTTGCCTTTGATACCGAAACCACCAGTCTGGATTATCGTATTGCCGAGATGGTCGGTTTCTCGGTGGCATTTGATGCCAATGATGCTTATTACATTCCGCTTACGCATGATTATGAAGGCGCACCGGAACAGCTGAGTCGTGAAACCATCCTGGCGCAAATTAAACCGATTTTAGAAGATGCCAGCGTTGAAAAAATTGGACATCATTTAAAATATGATGCGCACATTTTGCAAAATCACGGTATTGAACTGCAAGGTTGGTATTTCGATACCATGCTGGCCTCTTATGTTTTAAATTCTGTGGCGACCCGTCACGGCATGGATGATGTGGCTCGTGTTTATCTCAGTCACTTAACGACCACTTATGAACAAGTGGCAGGTAAAGGGGCCAAACAGAAAACCTTTAACCAGATCGAGATTGAAACAGCAGCGCATTATGCCGCTGAAGATGCGCATGTGACCTATCGTCTATACGAGGTATTGTCGAAAAAGTTACAGGCCATTCCTGAACTGAACAATATTTTGCACAATATTGAAATGCCGGTGGCGCGTGTACTGACTGTCATGGAAGAAAATGGCATCGAACTGGATCTGAAGTTTTTAGATCAATTGAGTGTCGATTTCTCCAATACCATTCAAGACCTTGAAAACCAGATTATTGAGTTGGCTGGACAGCCGTTTAATGTCAGCTCGCCTAAACAGGTCGGTGAAATCCTCTTTGACAAACTCGGACTGAAAGGCGGTAAGAAAACAGCAACCGGTCAATACAGCACCAATGAAAGCATTCTGGAAAAGATTGAACATCCGATTACCGATTTAATTCTGCAATACCGCGGTCTTTGTAAACTGAAAAGCACCTATACCGACGGTCTGCAAAAACAGGCCAACAATGACAGTGGCCGTGTGCACACCAGCTACCATCAGGCCCTGACTGCAACCGGACGTTTGTCCTCAACCGATCCAAACCTGCAAAACATTCCGATTCGTGAAGAAATTGGCCGCCAAATTCGTAAAGCCTTTATTGCTCCAGAAGGCCGCATCGTGCTGGCAGCCGATTATTCACAAATTGAACTGCGTTTAATGGCCCATCTTTCTCAGGATGAAGCCTTGGTCGATGCCTTTAATCACGGTCAGGATGTACACCGCCGTACTGCTGCCGAAGTGCTGGGTATTTCGCTGGAAGATGTCACCAATGACCAGCGTCGTCAGGCTAAAGCTGTTAACTTCGGTCTGCTCTATGGTATGTCCGAATTTGGTCTGATTCGTCAGCTTGGCTTTACCCGTGAAGAATCACAAAACTATATCAAGCAATACTTCCATCGTTATCCTGGCATTTATGAATATATGCAACGTACACGTCAGATCGCTTTGGAACAGGGCTTTGTCGAAACCATTTCAGGTCGCCGTTTATATACCCCTGATATTGATGCCCGTAACATGATGGTGCGTAAAGCTGCTGAACGTGCGGCCATCAATGCCCCACTCCAGGGAAGTGCTGCAGACATCATTAAAATGGCCATGATTGAAGTGGATAAAATGTTACCGAAAGATCAAGCCAAAATGCTGTTACAGGTACACGATGAATTGGTATTTGAAGTTGATGCCGAGATTGCCGATGAACTGGCACCGAAACTGGCTGAAGTGATGCAATCCGTGATCCAGCTTTCCGTACCGCTGATTGTCGAAGTGGGTAAAGGCATGAATTGGGATGAGGCGCATTAACAGAGCCATCTCTGGCTTACCTTTAAAAATAGGGATAGTCCCTTCCTCCTTCTAGGAGGTGAGGAATATATTCCGCAAGAGGATGGAGGTCATTTTTTTAAAGCCCCTCTCTTGCGTAGCAATGCTACTCATCTCCCAGAGTGAGAGGAATTGTTTCCAATAAAAAAGGACTCCATCGAGTCCTTTTTTACTAGCTGAGCTTTAAAGTCCAGTCAGAAGTGCAATTGCTACTTCATTCATAATAATTTCAGCAATATATAAAGCAAAGAATGCCACAATTGGCGACAGATCAATCATGCCCATATTCGGCAAAATACGGCGGAACGGTGCCAGTAAAGGTTCTGCCAGTTCCTGAATCACTTCAATATACGGTGAACGGGACTGGGTAAACATCACCACCCAACTTAAAATAATCGTTGCAAAAATTAAGTAACGGCAGAAGCGGATCAAGTCCTGAATCATGGTGACAAAGGTTAAAATCACCAGATGTACCGGACTGTTCGGCATGGCACCTGAAAGGTACATCACCCCAAAAATCTTGAGTAAGTATAAAATTACCACCAATGCTAAGGCTGCCAAATTAACGCGGCCTTTTGCTACTGTCGGAAAAATACGCCCAAACACATCCACGATTTTTGTCGCTTTTACCGTAGACATGACCACGGGATTATAAGCATTCACCGCTGCAAGCTGCATAAGAAAACGGAAAAACACGAGCAAAATCGCTACGTTAATGATAATGCCAAAAATTAGCGCAGAGTTTGCACCCATACTGGAACTTTCCTAAATAAAAACGAGTTATTTGCTACTTTCACTTAGCTCTTGAGCAAGTTCCTGACTGCGCTTTTGTGCTGCAGCCAAAGCGGCCTGAATATTTTGAGAAATTTGTGCACGGTCA
>NZ_JBLZXR010000079.1:0-14608 GCF_050285345.1 Acinetobacter sp. | reverse complement strand
TATTTTTATGAATATTTATCAGTGGCAGAAGAATTTATTTAAGCCGATTATCAAGAATTTTATTCATGCGTTTATTTCAGACAAGAATCATCTTCTTCCACAGAAATTACAAAAAGGATAGTGCGTAAGTCCTACACATTTAAAAAATGACACTACGATTACGGTAACCGATGCTACACATGGTGAACTGATTAAATCGAAAGCAGATATTGAAGTAAATCCAATCCTTGCCTATGCCGGTGTTGGTATGCGCTTCTAAGTACAAAAATCTCTCCCACTAAAGGCGACTTCGGTCGTCTTTTTTATTGCATATAAACAGCATCATATATAAAAAAAATTTATTGTTTGGTGAATTAAATTTAATCGCAACTCATAGTTGAATCGAATACCATTACGCTATATTCAAAGTTTGTAGACTATGTATGTCTGATGCTCGTTTTTCCAAACCTCTCATTTATATGCTGATTGGGAGTGCCATTATTTTGGCCTTATCTCTTGGCGTACGGCATGCCTTTGGTCTGTATTTAGTGCCCATGAGTACAGAGTTTGGTTGGGGGCATAATGTATTTAGTCTCGCAATTGCCATGCAAAACCTCATCTGGGGCGCTGTACAACCGATCACAGGTGCTTTTGCCGATAAATATGGCAGTAAAGTGGTCGTGGCTGTAGGTGGTTTGCTGTATACCATTGGCCTACTCCTGATGGCCGTTAGTTCAACCGGCATGCTCTTAAATTTAAGTGCGGGTTTAATTCTTGGCCTTGCACTTTCGGCAACCTCCTTCCCTGTTTTACTGTCCGCAGTTGGACGTGCAGCACATCCAGACAAACGTAGTTTAGCCATGGGGATTGCCAGTGCGGCAGGGTCATTTGGTCAATTCATTATGTTGCCCTCAACCCTTTTGCTGTTACAAAAATTTGGCTGGTCATCGGCTTTGGTGGTGAGCGCCATTTTAATTGCCTTGATTATTCCATTGGCATGGATGCTCAAAGCGCCGATGTATGTGGCTGCAAATACTCCACCATCAACTCAACCGGCACTTGGTTTTAAAGACATTTTAAAACTCGCTTGGCAACATAAACCGTTTTGGTTTTTATCTTTAGGTTTCTTTGTTTGTGGTTTCCAAGTGGTTTTTATTGGTATCCACTTACCGGGTTATTTAATTGACCATGGTTTTAGTGCCACCACAGGCACAGTCTTCCTTGCGCTGGTAGGACTCTTTAATATTGTCGGCACTTATACCGCCGGCTGGTTAGGTGGAAAATACTCAAAGCCAAAACTGTTAATGGGACTGTATGGACTGCGAGGCATTGCCATTATTGCCTTCTTAACCCTGCCTCTCAGCACATGGACAATCTATACGTTTGGCGTCATTATGGGGTTATTATGGTTATCTACCGTACCGCTGACCAATGGTATTGTGGCCAATATGTTTGGGATCAAATATCTCAGCATGTTGAGTGGAATCGTGTTTTTCACCCATCAAATTGGTTCTTTTTTTGGCGGATGGCTCGGTGGCGTCAACCATGATATGACTGGTGATTATAATGCGATTTGGATCTTTTCAATCGCATTAAGTCTCTTCGGTGTCTTTGTGCATTCCTTGGTCAATGAGGAGAAAGTAGTCCATGACTGATTCTATATTTTGGCTTCGCATGGGCGTTGCTATGGCGATTATCGCACTGCTGGCTTTATCCTTATTGCTTTGGCTCAATACGCCTGAATTATTTGAATATTTCAATCAAGCATTTTGTGCACATTGATTCGGCACATTTACCCATTTTTAAAATAGCTCAACAGCAACATTCTGACCATAAAATACAGTTTTAACTCAAAACTGTATTTTAAAATCATGAGCTTATTTATAGGATTGGAAACGCTCTAACTAGGTTCCCTTTAATCCAACAGTGAAGTGACTATTTTTCCAATTTAATCAGATATATTGAAAATAGATGGATTAAAAAATTAGATTTCATCTAGCAACATAAATTTGTCATCATCTTCAGCTACACTGATCAAAAGTTTTATTAAATTCGCTTTATAAAAATTCAAACCAATCACCTCATCCCAATTTAAATCCCTATGACGACCTCCGCTCCCTCCATCTCTGACCGAACTTTATTTCTGAGTTTTTTTAAACTGGGATGTATGGCCTTTGGAGGGCCTGCTGCACATTTGGTGCTGTTTTATCAGTTTTTTGTACAGCAGAAAAAATGGATCTCTGACTACGAATATTCACACCTTATGGCCTTAGCCCAAATGCTTCCCGGCCCGACCAGCAGCCAAGTGGGAATGGCGATAGGCTTTTACCTCAAAGGCTATCGTGGGGCTGTCATTGCTTGGCTTGGTTTTACTTTGCCTTCCGCCGTTTTAATGACGGCTATCGCAATTTTAGGTCTGCAATATAGCGATCACCTTTCCACTCAATTTTTTCATGTGATTCAATTGCTTGTCTTTGCTGTAGTCGCATGGGCTTTTTGGCAAATGATGCAAAACTTTTGTCAGACTACAACGCAATATTTCTTGATGCTGTGTGCCGCAGCTTTTGTATATTTTGTTCCAACAGCACTCAACCAAATCTTGGTGATTCTTTTTGCTGCGTTGATTGGTCTATTTATTTATAAAAATCAGAATAATAAATCCACAATTTCACCAGTAACGGAAAAAAATGAATTATTAAATCCAGTTCTTCAAAACCCTACTTCAGCATCCCTAAAATGGTCATGGCTTTGGCTAACTACCTTTATCAGTCCATTTTTTGCATTTCATTTTTATGACCCTACAAGCCACGCAATGCTCTGGTACAGTTTAGAAAGTTTTTATCAAACGGCATCCTTAGTGTTTGGCGGTGGACATATTATTTTGCCTTTTTTACATCAGGACTTTGTCACAGCTGGCCTGATCAGCAATGAATCCTTTGATTTAGGCTATGCCGTCGCACAGCTGATGCCAGGCCCTTTATTTACGTTTGCCTCATATTTGGGTCCATTTTTACCAATGACTTCATCGAGTATCCTCAATGCGATGCTAGCAACTGTGGCGATTTTCCTACCCTCATTCTTTTTACTGTTTGGGCTTTTACCTTATTGGTCCAAAATCATGAATTTTCCGAGCATTTTTAATATGCTGAAAGCAGTTAATGCCGCGGTTGTCGGACTATTGCTGTGTTTATTGCTTCAAATGGGACAAAAGTACATTGTGCAAGGCTTCGATCTTCTATTTATCGTTGCTGTGATTATCCTTTTACGCAGTAAAATACCGGTAGGGCTGAGTTTGATCGGTAGTTTTGGTCTGTATTATGGCCTATTGAAATTACTGCCTCTGCTCTAACTCATCGTCCTCAACAAAACTGGCACCCAACACCACCGTTTCACCATTTTTTTGACCTAACTGATAATGTTGCACCTCACAATACTGCTTAATCATGTCTGCCAATTCATTTGAATGTGTTGTTAACCACAATTGAGTATAGCGACTAGCTTCTGCAATTAGCCTTGCCAAAGCAGGCAATAAGTCTGGATGCAAACTATTTTCAGGTTCATTTAACGCCATAAAATTCGGTGGTCGAGGACTCAATAACGCCACAGCCAAACATAAAAATCTTAAAGTCCCGTCTGAAAACTCTGCACTTTCCAAGGGTCTTAATATGCCTTCTTTTTGCATCATCATTTGAAAGCGACCACCCATTTCCTGTACATAAAATTGACTGTGTGGAAAGGCCTGATCCAATACTTCAAATAGCGTTTCACTTTGACCGCGCTCACGTAAGGTTTCAAATGCTGCGGCTAAATTTGTCCCATCATGTGAAAGAATAGGAGAACGAATCCCCACTTGCGGCACACGCATAGGTGAATTTCCACTAACCGAAAATTCATGATAAAAACGCCAATTTTTCATGGTTTCCCTTACTTGCGAAACCTCAGGATATAAATGCGGGTCGGATAATTGTCCAAAAATCGAATCTTCAGGTGTTAAGGTCATCGGATAAGAAATACGCTGCTCATCGATATTCTTTAAAAATGCTACTTGATTGGTGCGCTCCATCAACTCACTGACTGGTCGGTGTTGATAACCACTCAACCAGATATTTTCTTTTTTAACCAAAGGATCGAGCGCGAACATGGTAATTAAAGGCTCAGGAAACCCTATTTCTAACTGATATTCATAATGCTCCATCTCGACCGCTAACGTCATACGTTTCGAATCTTTGGCACGATCTCCAACTCGATGCCCACCTGCCCACATAATTTTTTGAATACCGCCTTCATGGGCGATAGCTTGAGACAATTGCCCATTGGCCGCTTCGTGCAATAAACGTACGGCCTTATATAAATTGGATTTTCCACAACCATTTGGACCACTAATAATATTCAGTCGTGACAATGACAAATTCATTTTATGGATGGAACGAAATCCTTGAATTGACAGAGTGCGAATGGTCATCAAAATCCTCACATGATTTTAGCTTGCCGTTATTGTAGGTAAATTCTTCAAATTGTGGTGTATTGTATTTTGTCGCAATAAAAAGCCCGCAAGTTGCTACTCACGGGCTTTAATAAAATCTCAAGCGCTTAAACTACAAAGCACTTAGACTCTAAGAGAGTGCTTTAGAATAAACGATTCATACCATTTAAAGTTGCAACACGGTACGCTTCCGCCATAGTCGGATAGTTAAATGTCGTTTCCACAAAATACTTAATGGTATTTTTAGGACTATTCATCACAGCTTGACCAATGTGGATAATTTCCGCCGCGTTATTCCCGAAGCAATGCACACCCAAAATTTCTAAAGTATCACGATGGAACAAGATTTTAAGCTCGCCCACAGTGTCACCCGTAATTTGTGCACGTGCAAGATGACGGAAAGAGGCTTGTCCAACTTCGTATGGAATTTTTTCTTCAGTTAACTGTTGTTCAGTCTTACCAATCGATGAAATTTCCGGAATGGTATAAATACCTGTTGGAATGTCCGTGACCGGTGCAATACCTTCCTCACCGCTCATATTTGAACCTGCGCAACGACCTTGGTCATAGGCAGCAGATGCAAGTGAAGGCCAACCAATGACGTCACCAGCAGCGTAGAAGTTTTCGACTTCTGTTTGGTATTGATCATTTACGGTTAATTGACCACGACTATTTGGCTTAATGCCCACATTTTCAAGACCCAAGCCATCTGTATTACCCGAACGGCCGTTACACCATAAAATTGCATCAGCTTTAATTTTCTTACCGCTTTGCAGGTGCAGAACCACGTGATCATCATGCGTTTCAAGATGATCAATTTGTTCGTTATGACGAATCAATACACCCTGTTCACGTAAACGGTAAGACAGCGCATCCGAAATTTCATCATCTAAATAGCTTAGTAGTTTATGCTGCGTATTGATCAAATCTACTTTATGGTCAAGACCAATGAAAATCGACGCATATTCACAACCAATAACACCCGCACCATAAATGATAATTTTTTGAATGGTGTAATCCAAATCTAAAATTTTGTCTGAATCAAATACACGTGGATGATTAAAATTAAGTACCGCTGGACGGTATGGACGTGAACCCGTTGCGATGACCAATTGCTGAAAAACGAGAGTTTCAGTCATACCATCATTGGTGAAAATGAGTACGGTATTTTGATCTTGAATGTAGGCACGGCCATGGAAGATATCAATTTTGTTACGATCATAAAAACGTGAATGCGTTTCAACTTGTTGTTGAATCACGTTATGCGCATTACGTAACACCTGCTTCATGGTGAATTGTTTCCACTCACCAACTTTTTGGAACATAGGGTCACGTTGATAACGCAAAATGCTTGAAACTGTCTGACGCAACGCTTTACTTGGGATCGTGCCGACATGAGTACAGTTACCGCCAAGTTGTTCACGCATATCAACAATGGCAACTCGTTTACCCGATTTCGCCAGTTTCATTGCAGCGCCTTCACCCGCAGGGCCTGAACCGAGAACTACCGCATCGTATTTCACGAAAGTTCCACTAACGACCTCTTTCTTACGTGGCATTCAACGCTCCTTACAAATATTTCTTTAGTCTGGGCCCTATTATGACGTATATCCTAACTTTTTTGGATATTTAGCTCACACATATTATGTGATAACAACATTTATTATATGAATACCGTTTTTTCCCTATTTAAGTTCAAGTCCGCTATAATAAACGAGCTATTTTTTTGAATATCTCCTCGTCAAAAACAGTGGAAAAGTTGAATATGTCTGAGAACCGTAAACCTGAACAGGGTGTCAAACTTCGTGGCGCAGAAAAAGTCGCTCGCATACCTGTAAAGGTCGTGCCAACGGTTGAAACGCCTCGTAAGCCAGACTGGATTCGGGTCAAAATGGCTGCTCCTGATGAAGTTCAACGCATTAAAACAACTTTACGCGCACAAAAATTACATACCGTGTGTGAAGAAGCTGCATGCCCGAACTTACCAGAATGCTTCGGTGGCGGTACAGCAACCTTTATGATTATGGGCGACATTTGTACCCGTCGTTGTCCATTCTGTGACGTTGCGCATGGCCGTCCAAACGCTTTGGATCCGGATGAACCACGCCACATGGCAGAAACCATTGCCAACTTAGGTTTGAAATATGCAGTGATTACGTCTGTAGACCGTGATGACCTAATCGATGGTGGTGCACAGCACTTTGTTGATTGTATTAAAGAAGCACGTGAACTAAGTCCTAAAACTCTACTTGAAATTTTAGTCCCTGACTTCCGTGGCCGTATGGATGTTGCGCTACGTATTATGACGGAATGCCCACCTGACGTGTTTAACCACAACATTGAAACGGTGCCACGTTTGTACAAAGCGATGCGTCCGGGCTCTGACTACCAACACTCTTTAAACTTATTGAAAATGTTTAAAGAATACTGCCCTGATGTGCCAACCAAATGTGGTTTGATGGTCGGTATTGGTGAAACTGAAGAAGAAGTGATTACGCTGTTGGATGACTTAAAAGCGCATGATGTGGACTATGTGACCATTGGTCAGTATCTACAACCGTCTAAAGAACATGCACCAATTGACCGTTTTGTCACTCCGGAAGAATTTGATCGTTATACCGAACACGGCCAAAAACTCGGGTTCAAAAATATTTGGTCTGCACCAATGGTACGTTCAAGCTACTTTGCTGACCGCCAGTACTATGGTGAACCTGTTCCTGCTGTACGTCGCAAAGCTGATCCTGCTAAAAAAATTGCGGTACAAACCATCGAAGCTTAATTGCAATTTGCTTTAAACCGATAAAAAATCCCTCCGCGTGAGGGATTTTTTATGCCTAGTTAAATAATTCATTTCTTTTAAAATTTACTTAAGTCTACATTTATCGCACAGTCCTTACTTTTACATCGATTAAAAATCATTCTATTTTAAAATGAGTCATCTTCAGATTTGCGTGCTTATTCGTATATTTTATGGAGCAATAGAATGCCTATCTCCATGCTTTAAAAATTGAAATAAATACCAAACCTGAATCACCTTTCTTTTTAAGAATACCCCACAAATTAAAATTCACTGTGCTACCCGAAATTAGCATTAACCTTTAGATCATTTTAAGCCTGTACACAGTTTAAAAAATGACAACGTACTGGCCCTAAATATCTAAATTACCTTTTGGGATGTTCCAAAGCACATTCAAATGGAGGGTAAGCCATGTATTTCATTCTCAGTATTTTGATCTTGTTATTGAGCTTATGGGCAATTTTCTTTTTTAGCTTATCCAGAACTGTTGGCGCAATCTCGTTGATTGTCATTTCAATAGTGGTGGCATTTTTAAGCCCTTGGTCACTGATTTTAGGCCTACCACTCATTTTGATCAGCCTTGTCATACTGATTGCCCCCTTAAGAATGGCATTCATTTCCAAGCCCACCTATAAAGTTCTTGCCAACGCTATGCCTAACATGAGTAGCACCGAACGTGAAGCCTTGGACTCTGGGACAAGCTGGT
Organism: Acinetobacter sp.; assembly: GCF_050285345.1. Taxonomy (GTDB): domain Bacteria; phylum Pseudomonadota; class Gammaproteobacteria; order Pseudomonadales; family Moraxellaceae; genus Acinetobacter. Next base: position 6,643 of record NZ_JBLZXR010000079.1, on the reverse strand, counting down.
GGGAAAAAGAGCTATTTATGGGTGCACCCAATTGGGAAACGTTCCACAACTATCCCTACCCCAAATTGTCACTTGAAGAACAAGCCTTTCTCGACAAAGAAGTCGAACAGCTTTGCGGCATGATCAATGAATGGGAAATTCACCATCAACATAAAAGACTTCCCGACCACGTTTGGGATTATATTAAAGCCAATGGTTTTTTAGGTTTAATCATTCCTAAAGAATATGGCGGTCGAGAATTTAGTTCCTTTGCACAAAGCCGTGTGATGAGCAAAATTGCTTCTCGCTCCCTCACCACTGCGGTCAGTTGTATGGTGCCCAACTCACTCGGCCCGGGTGAATTATTACTCAACTATGGGACTGAAGAGCAAAAAGACCGTTACCTGCCCGGCCTCGCCAAAGGTGAAGAAATTCCATGTTTTGGTTTGACCAGCCCTGAGGCAGGTTCAGATGCTGGTGCAATTCCAGATACCGGTGTGGTCTGTTATGGAGAGTTTGAAGGCAAAGAAATTCTGGGTTTAAAAATGAATTTCTCTAAACGTTGGATTACCCTTGCGCCGATTGCCACTGTCATCGGTTTGGCTTTTAAAATGTACGACCCTGACGGTTTGCTCGGAGAAAATTCTAAAAAAGAATATGGCATTACCTGTGCCTTATTGCCTTCTTCACATGAAGGCGTGATTGTCGGAGCACGACACAACCCCGGCTCCCCTTTTATGAATGGCACAGTCGATGGTGAAGATGTATTTATCCCCCTCGATTGGATTATCGGTGGGGTTAAAAATGCAGGGAAAGGCTGGCGCATGCTGATGTCATGTCTCGCTGTCGGTCGTGGAATTTCTTTACCTGCGCTTTCAACTGCTGCGGGAGAAATGACCTACTTAAATGTCGGAGCTTTTGCGCGTATACGCCAACAATTCAAAATCTCTGTTGGTAAATTTGAAGGCGTGCAAGAAGCCACCAGTGACATTGCCAGTGATGCCTATATGCTCGAAGCCTTTCGTTATCTGGTGACTTGTGGACTCAATCAAGGTGGAAAACCTGCGGTGATGACAGCTATGGCAAAATACTATGCCACTGAAACCATGCGCAAAGTGGTCAGTCATGGTATGGATGTCGTCGGTGGTCGTGCCATTCAGCTTGGCCCACGTAACTTTTTGGCACTCAATTATCAAGCCATTCCAGTATCAATTACTGTTGAAGGGGCGAATATTCTCAGTCGTTCACTGATGATTTTCGGTCAAGGTTCAATGCGTTGTCACCCCTATCTGTTTGAAGAGTTACAACTGCTCCAAGCTGAAGATAAAAACAGTGCCTTAAAAACCTTTAATGAAATATTGTTTAAACACTTGGGTTATACCTTGAACCGAACTACACGCTCCTTTGCTTATGCCTTTACCGGTGGTGCAAATGATTCACCCCGTAGTGCAACTGAGCTGACCCTTCCTTATTACAAAATCATTAACCGTTTAAGTGCCAATTTCGCTTTAACCGCAGATATGTGTCTAGGTCTTTTGGCGGGAGATATTAAACGTAAGGAAATGCTGTCCGGTCGTTTGGCCGATATTCATGCGCATTTATTTATCGCCACAGCCATTTTAAAATACTTTGAACATAGTAAAAAAACCGATGCTGAAGAACTACATGCAAAATTGGCGGTAGAAAAAGCACTGTTTAAAGCTCAAGAAGCCTTTTATGGTTTATTTGCCAACTTCCCGATTCGTATCGCTGCTTGCATAATTAGGACGTTATGCTTCCCATTTGGTCGCCCGCTTCAAGCACCGACTGATCGGCTAAAACGACAAGTGGCAGACAGCATGATGGAAGACAATGCTTTTCGAAATGAATTGAAAAAGCATGTGTATTATTCAACTGAAGCCAACGATGTGACCGGTCGTATGGAGTCTACCTTCTTAATGCTGTTAGAGATTGAACCGCTATGGGATCGTTTCAAAAAAGCAGAGTCTACAAGCAAATTTAATGGCCTAACCTTTGAAGCACATGTAGTTGATGCGATTCAGCAAGGGTTTATCAATGCGCATGAAGCGGATCAATTACGAACCTACAATGCCAAACGCTATGACAGTTTGCTGACCGATATTTTTGATATGCGACTGGATCAAACCTTAGCTTTGGATAATCCACATTTACCTGAAGATGAGCGGCATAAAATCCAAAATCAACATCCCAATATGCAAAGTACCGATGATGAGCCTGAAGCCTTTTTACGCTTCTAATATTTTGGATATTACAGCCTGATCATGAATATAAAATCGCGATGTTTCGGCATCGCTTTTTTATGTCTATTTATGCCGATATGTTCAAAATCATTGCTCTGACTTCATTCAAAATGCATGAAGCCAAGCAACTAGAGAAAAAACTACATGCCTTCGACCTTCTGCCAATGGCATCAAAACGCTAAAAGCGTACCCTTGAGCCACTGAAATAAAAACACCGTACAGAGGGTCAAAATAACATGTCACAACAAGATTATGACAATGGTTTAAAAGTTCGTACTGAGGTAATGGGCGAAAGTTTTGTTAAACGTGCACAGAACAATACCGTGCCTTTTACTCAGCCTTTACAGGACTGGATTAATGAACACGCTTGGGGTTCAACATGGCAACGTGAAGGCGTACTACCACGCAAATACCGCTCGCTGATTACCATCGCATTTTTAACTGCACAAAAAAGCCCAACGGAACTAAAAGGCCATGTCCGTGGTGCATTAAACAATGGCGCAACAGTTGAAGAAATTCAGGAAGTGTTATTACACAGCTTACCTTACTGTGGTGCACCTGCGACTCAAGAAGCCTTTCGTGCGGCTTTAGAAGTGATCAATGAGTATCAAAAAGCTGAATAAATCTTCATCATCCATAAAAAACCGCAGCAATCTGCGGTTTTTTAATTTTCTCAAGATCACTCAATGTTAAATCCAATACACATTAAAATTATAAAAAAACTCATTTAGCTCAAAACGAACTTGATAGCCCAATTCGGTTAACTCTGCAGACAAGTTTCGAATCTCTTCTAGTGGCAAATGTTTGGGCAAAACGGTAAATACCGCGGTGTTGCCTTGCTTGGCATTGTCTTCGATCAACAGCGCCAAACGGGCCTTGTATAAGGCGATGTCTAGATTGGCTTGACTGGATAATACTTTGGCATGTTCGGCAGGTAAAAAACTCATCTTTTTATACTCTTATCTGATTATTTTCTGTTTTAAATTAAGATAAATCAGGCCAAAAAGGCATAGCGATTTTGTAATTCAATCACTGAATTGTATAAATGGGTTATTTTCTACTTTTTCTTCAAACCATAAAAAAATCCCTCCTGATGAGGGATTTTTATCTTCAAGCTTATCGAGGTAAAGGAATGTATTGCGAATCACTATTTTGCGATTGTGCCTTACGTTCACCAACTTGTACTGGTAAATTAATAGCTTTACCGTCACGTTCAATCGAAATTTGCATTGTGCTCGATGGTGCTTGCTGAGCCACATGGTTAATTAAATGCGATGTTGAAGTAATTACTTCATCATTCACTTTCATAATTTTATCGCCACGTTTTAAACCCGCTTGCGCAGCAGGCCCACCACGTAAAACATCTGCAACCACCACACCATTGATACGCGGCTCTAAAATATTTTCTTGTTGTATTGGCAATAAACTAATGCCTAACCAACCACGCACCACACGACCATCTTTTAAAATCGAGTTCAGTACCTGTTGACATACTTTTGCAGGAATCGCAAAACCAATCCCCAGTGAACCACCTGATTGTGAAAAAATCGCGGTATTTACTCCAATCAAATTTCCTGCCACATCAATTAAAGCACCACCCGAGTTCCCCGGATTAATCGCAGCATCGGTTTGAATAAAGTCTTCATAGGTATTAATTCCGAGATCTGAACGACCTGTCGCAGAAATAATCCCTTGAGTAACTGTTTGGCCGACACCAAATGGGTTACCAATCGCTAAGACCACATCACCGACTTCATTACCACTTAACTTAAAGGGTAAAACTGGTAATTGTGCCATTTCAATTTTAATCACCGCCAAATCAGTGTCAGGATCGGTACCCACAATTTTTGCTTCTGCACGACGACCATCATGCAGTGCCACCACAATTTGATCTGCCTGCGCAATCACATGATTATTGGTTAAGATGTAACCATCAGGGCGCACAATAACCCCCGAACCTAAACTGTTTTCATTTTGGTTATTTTGATCTGGGAGCTGATTGCCAAAAAATTCACGATATACAGGATCATTTAATAACGGATGATCCAGTTGTTTTACTTTTTGCGTGGTAAAAATATTCACAACCGCAGGTGCGGCTACTTTCACTGCCGCATTGTACGACACCACTCCACCGGTACGTGTTGTATCGATTAAAGGTTCAACCTTTTCAGCAGGCATTTTTACCCCGTCTGGGGCAATGGGTGCTTTAGGTTTTTGAATTTGTTGCCAACTCAGAAAACCAATGATCACAAGTATTAATAATACCCAAGGTAACCATGTAAAGGTCCGGCGCACGTTTATATCCTCTAAAATTTTATAATTCATTGATGACTAAATAATTTATATCGTATTGTAATGTAATATTTTCAACAAACTTTAAAATAAACACAGAGATTTGTGATTCTTTAGTTACAATTTAAACAATATTGAATTTTGACACATCACGTTGCAATTTTGAGAAGACTATGACTCAGTTAAATGAAATTATTCAGTGGTGTGATACCACGCTCAAAGCTCATGAATTTAAAGACTATGCTCCAAATGGACTACAAGTCGAAGGCACACATGAGGTCAATAAAATTTTATGCGCAGTAACCGCATCACAAGGTGCAATTGATGCTGCCATCGCAGCAAATGCAGATTTACTTTTGGTTCATCATGGCTATTTTTGGAAAGGCGAAGCTTATCCAATCACTGGGATGCGTGGAAAACGCATCAAGAGCTTGATTAAAAATGATATTTCTCTTGTCGGCTATCATTTACCTTTAGACAGCCACCCAACTTTGGGAAATAATGCCGCAATTGCTGATTTATTAGCACTTGAGCATATTGAAGCACTAGACCCTAACGAACGTAACCCGATTGGCAATATCGGCTATTTAAAACAGCCGATGTCACCTGAAGATTTTCAGGCTTTCGTTTCAGAAAAATTAAATTTCAATGCTCTACATCTTGCAGCTGAAAAAACCACGATTCAAAAAGTAGGTTACTGTACTGGTGGCGCACAAGATTTCATTAGCAAAGCTGCTGCACAAAATTGTGATGCATATATTTCTGGTGAAGTTAGTGAACGTACTTTCTACGAAGCACAAGAGCTCAATGTACATTATTATGCCTGCGGCCATCACGCCACTGAACGATATGGTGTACAGCGACTCGCAAAAGCTATTTCAGAACAGTTCAATATTGAGTATAGTTATTTTGAATTAAATAACCCGATTTAATTTAAATCGTCTTGGTCTTTGACTTTGTCCTTATACGTATATTTTCAGGCCTTATTCTGTATTGTTATTTATAAGCAATGCGCATTTCAAGGCAAGAATCTATTACAATAGCGACACTTAATGTCAAAACCCAGCAAAATGCAAGGAATTGAAAACATGACAACGATTACTTTACCAGCGCTACCTTACGGTTACGAAGATCTTGCTCCGCACATCAGCAAAGAAACTTTAGAATACCATCACGACAAACACCACAACACTTATGTAGTGAATCTAAACAAAGCTATTGAAGGTACTGACCTTGCTGGCAAAACTTTAGAAGAAATCATCACTGCGGTTAAAGGCGATGCTGCTAAAGCTGGTATCTTCAACAACGCAGCTCAAGTATGGAACCACACGTTCTACTGGAACTGTATGGCTAAAAACGGTGGCGGTAAAGCAACTGGTGCTTTAGCAGCTAAAATCGACGAAGCTTTCGGTTCTTACGAAAAATTCGCTGAAGAATTTGCAAACGCTGCTGCAACTCAATTCGGTTCAGGTTGGGCTTGGTTAGTTGCTGACGAAGTAAATGGTAAGCTTTCTATCCTTAAAACATCGAATGCTGACACTCCACTTGCTCACGGTAAAGTCGCAGTGTTAACAATTGACGTTTGGGAACACGCTTACTACATCGACTTCCGTAACGCTCGTCCTAAATACATCTCGACTTTCCTAGAAAGCCTAGTGAACTGGGACTATGCAAACGCAAAATATGCAGGTCAAGCTGCTGGCGTTGAAAAATAAGTTCTAATACTTATTTGAGAGTCAAAAAAATCACCTTTCGGGGTGATTTTTTTATCACTGAAAAAATACCTTGGCTCAATTTTTTAAATCAATTTTATTTTTCTTGATCAATTTTTAAACAAAATTCAACCACGTGAAATACATTTATTGTCGAGTTAAAGCTAAAGTGGTTTTAATTCGATATCGAATAAACCACCTTTAAAATCAAATATTAATCAACACATTCACAAAAAACTTCAGATTGACCAATATTGAAACATTTGAAGTGATTTTCTATTGAATATGCTTGACCACTTTCGTTTTCATCCTTAAAATGCGCTTCAGATTCTCCAATAGCTCAGTCGGTAGAGCGACGGACTGTTAATCCGCAGGTCCCTGGTTCGAGCCCAGGTTGGA
>NZ_JBLZXR010000078.1:0-6429 GCF_050285345.1 Acinetobacter sp. | reverse complement strand
GAGAACCTAATGAGTTAGCAACTGAGTTGTGGAATATCATTAGATAAAATTAAGTATAAATCTGCTAGTCTAGAGCCTATAAATATAATTACATTTATCACATAATATATCTATTATATTCTGCATTCCAAAAATTAGATTGAAGATTGAAATCATGAAAACTTTAAATAAAGTACTTTTCGCTACACTTATTTCTGCTGCTGCCGCTACTGCATTTGCTGCTGAAGAACAAAATGTTGAAGCTGCTGCTTCTGAAGCGCAAGCAACTGAAGTTGCTCAAGAAGCGGTTGAGGCTGTTGAAGCAACTGCTGCTTCTGAAGCTGCTGCAAAATAATTAAATTATTTTGTCCAAAACCCACCTTGTGTGGGTTTTTTCGGTATCAATTCATTCAAAAATAAAGCTTTACTCAATCCAAATTAAATGATTGAACTTAATATTTTATGGTTTTGATAATATTTATAAATAACAAGTACATAAATTTATATAAACAACAAAAAAAGCTCACACAGGATGAGCTTATATTTGACCGTCACTAACTGGTTTCTTTATTTTAGAAACCCTGACTTTTAGCTCTATTCTTATAGATTTTCATCTTTGGTAATCAGCACCGAAGTTAAAATTGGTACACCAAAGCATGGGAGCAAGAACAAAATCCAATATTCAACCATTGGTTTATCAAAACCAAAGTTGATAATTATTGCACCAAGCACCATGACCAATGCAATTAACCCCAAGAAAGTATTGAAAAATTTTGCAGGCATGAGAATCCCCTTAAAAGTTTATGGTTTTAACTTAGTATATACCTTCAATTTCAATAATCTGTTAAATGAAGATTGATTAAACCTTATAAGAACATGAAATCTGTGATTTTTCCAATAATGCAGTATGAGTTGCTTATTTTTATACAGATTCATCACTAAAAAATATTGACAGCAGTTTTATAGCCATATACATATTAACCCATCACTTTGATCTTACACATAGTATACTGCTCATGCCTCTTTGCCGCTCCTTGGCTGAGTTTTTGGAAGTTATGAATAAACCTTTTTCGACTGCTTTATGTTTTAAATCTTTATCTGTACTTGCTTTATCCATAGGACTTAGTGCCTGTGGAAATGGCTCATGGTGGGCAAAAGATGAGCCGACAATGGAACCTGAACAGATTAAAAGAGCCATTCCTACACGTGTCAATGAGCGTTTATCTTGGGCAACAGATATTTATGACATTAGCGATCAACTTGGCATTCCCACCACCAAGGAAAATGTTTGTACGATTGTTGCAGTAGTCGATCAAGAATCCAACTTTGTCGCCAACCCACAAGTACCGGGTTTAGGTGAAAAGGCCGTGAAAGAAGTACAAGATCGCCTTGAAGAAAAATTTAAAGATAAACTGGGTGATGGTATCGGCGGCACAGTTGCGGGTTATTTCCAAGATGTTTTAAAAAATCAACCGAGCCCTGAAGATAACTATTTAAGCCAAATGCGTCGTGTTAAAACTGAACGCGAACTTGATGAGCTCTACCGTGAAATTTTTGATTATATGTCGAAGCATTATCATGTCAGTGCACTCACAGGCGCAGCGAAACTCGTCGGGCAAGACATAGGCGAAAAGTTAAATCCAATCACTACGCTTGGCTCAATGCAAGTGCATATTGGTTATGCCAAAGACCATAAACGTCAAGGCGGCAATATCGCTGAATTACGTACAGACATGTATAGCCAGTTTGGTGGTTTATATTACGGTATTCATCGTTTAATGATGTATCCCGCAGCTTATGAAAAACCAATCTATCGCTTTGCTGATTACAACTCAGGGCGTTATTCAAGTCGAAATGCCGCCTTCCAAAGCATGCTCAATGATCTGACAACTGCCGAGCTCAGCCTAGATGGCGACTTACTACTTTATAATAAAGATGGTTCACCACGTTCAGCAAAAAGCCAGTCTGAAACAGCATTAATTGCCGTCTTTGCAGAAAATAATGTGATCGCTACACCACGCCAAATTCGTTCAGATTTGAAAAAAGAAAAAGATCAAGATTTTGAAGACACCTTAACCTATAAAGCAGTCAAGAAACTGTATCAAGAAAAGACTGGTAAAGAACCCTTCTATGCCATGATGCCTGAAGTCGTAATCTCTGGTCCAAAACTGAGCCGTGACTACAACACCAATTGGTTTGCTACCCGTGTGAATGGACGTTATCAAACATGTATGAGCCGCATCAAAAATTTAAAGCTCTAGCCCTCTTCGATTTTGATGGAACCCTGTGCAACAAAGACAGTTTCACGGGGTTTATTTTCTATTCCCTTTCTAAGCGGCATATTGTCCGCCAAGCCATTAAAATTCTGCCTTGGATTCAAGGCTATTATTTAAATCTCTATCCTGCGCATGCCATGCGCCCTCGCCTATATGCTGCAATGTTTAGCCAAGCCAATCATGAACAGATTTTAAAGCATGCAAAATCCTATGCTGAAGAATTAATGTCAGATTTAAACCCCACACTCTATACACAGCTCAAAAAGCACCAAAACCAAGGGCATGAAGTGGTACTGGTATCTGCTTCTGTGGATCTGTATCTAAAACCAATTGCGGAAAAGCTGGGTGTGCGTCTCATTTGTACTGAAACAGCCTTTCAAAATCAGAAACTCACAGGCCGCTATCAAACGATGGACTGTAGTGGTGAACAAAAGAAGATTCGGGTTTTGGAGCAGTTTAACCTTCAAGACTATGATCAGGTCTATGCCTATGGCAACAGCGAGGAAGACCTTGCCATGTTTGAACTAGCAACCCATCATTTCATGAATGGGCAAGATAAAGCTTTACCTGTATTAGACTAAAATAGACAAATGTATATATTTTAATTTAAGTAAATTTAACAATCAGACATTTAAAATTAAGTCATTCTAATATATAAATAAATTTATACATTTTAACTTTTACTTGGGGTTTATTGTGTGTTATTTTTCACACTAATAAAAAATAATGTGGTCCAATATTACAAGCCGGAATAGAATATGAATCAATTCAATCCCCCCAAATATGTCAAAGGCCTGAATCTCAAGTTTGGTGAAAATCCATTCGTTTTACTTGCACAATTTGCTTTTTCTGCTACCCGTCAAATGTGGACAAAAGAAGAAATTGAGCTAGTCATTCGTGTGGCCAAACAAGGCAATTACATGAATCTAATGAGAATCCTTAAACTCCATATCAAAAAATAACGTCAAAAATTATCTATAAAACTACCCACAAAAAAGCCATGCAATTGCATGGCTTTTTTGATTGAAAGAATAAGGTTTAACTTATTTGGTAAATGGAAATGCATACTTCACAATACGTTTTAGTACACTACCGTACTGTTTTACCAAACTCGCATTGTTGTAGTTCAGACCATATTTTTCACATACAGCTTGAACTTTTGGCGCCATTTTACGGTAACGGCGTGCAGGGACGTCTGGATATAAATGGTGCTCAATCTGATGACTTAAGTGACCCGTCAAGATATGAAAGGCTTCAGAACCAGTTAGGTTTGAAGAACCACGGATTTGACGCATATACCAATGGCCACGGCTTTCATTTTCCAGAACTCTCTTTGGAAAGACTTCAACATCTTTAGTGAAGTGACCACAAAAAATCACACTGAATGTCCAAATATTACGTAAACCATTGGCTACAAGGTTACCTGTGAACACGGGTAAAGCTGATGGACCAGCAATTAATGGAAAGAAAACATAATCTTTAAACAACTGCTTGCCAATTTTTGCCTGCATAGGTTTCCATTCTTCTTTGGTCTGCTCTTTGCTTTTACGACCTCTAAAGTATCTACCCAATTCAAGGTTTTGAATAGCCACGCCCCATTGGAACAATAAACAGAACGGAATACTGTAAAGAGGTTGCAATAAATAACCTGCTTTCCAACGCTGCTCTGGGAATAAGCGTAACAACCCATAACCAATATCATCATCCATCCCTTTAATATTGGTATAGGTATGGTGTTTGAAATTATGTGTTTGACGCCAGTTGTCTGACGTACCAACGATATCCCATTCGTAGGTTTGACCATTAAATTTTGGATCATTCATCCAGTCATATTGGCCATGCATGACATTATGACCAAGTTCCATGTTTTCCATAATTTTGGAAAAACTTAGCAGTCCTGTACCTAAAATCCATGCTGGCGGAAACCAACCTGCAAATAACAAGGCACGACCTGCCATTGAAGAATAGCGAACCGTAGAATAGACACGACGAATATATTTCGCGTCTTTTTCTCCTAGATCATCAAGCTCTTCCTGCTTAATCGCATCAAGCTCACTAGCAAGTTCATCTAATTGAGTTTGAGTGAGTTCACGATTTTTAGGATTTTTTAAATATTCAATTTTTACAGGCATGTTCATGTTTTTTCTACCTTATAAATCAATAACGAGATCAGACTGTGCTGAATTCACACAAATTTTTAATAAATTACCCGGCTCAGTATTTTGACTACCATTGACTAAACTTTTAGTCGAACCTTCAACTTTATTGCATGCACATTTATTACAGATTCCCATGCGGCAACCATGATTCGGCTTGATATTTTGCTGTTCAAGACTGGCTAAAATCGACTGGCCTTTCGGAATGCTCACGGTTTTATTCGATTGGGTTAAGGTAATATTTACAAAACCAATCTCATCGTCTGCTACTGGACTCATACTAAATGCTTCATTCATAAAGCACTGTGCATGACCAAACAATGTTTCAGCTTGAGCCACAAAACCTGATGGGCCACATGCATAAACAGTGCTAGCTGCAATATTTTCAATCTGCACTGCATGCGTTGCATCTAAACGTGGATCAGCATCCGCTTCTTGAGTAAAAAAGATCTGAAATTTGAAATTTGGATATTGATGTGCCAACTCTTCAAAGCGTGCTTTGAATGCAGCATCAACATGATATTTCACCCAATACATCAACTGAATTGGCTGCTCAGAAAACTGTTTAGTTTGACTCAGGCTTTTCAGCATACTGAGCATTGGAGTAATTCCACTCCCCGCAGCAAGTAATAGCAATGGGCTTGGCGCTTGAGCTAAAGTCATCTCACCAAATGGTTGCCCGAATTCAATAATATCTTCAACTTGCGCTTGCTCGACTAACCAAGTGCTGACGATCCCCGCATTGACTTTTTTTACCGTCAACAATACATGCCGATCATCTAATTTCGTCAGGCTATAAGTGCGTTCATAGCGAATACCATTGACTGTAATAAATACAGGATGATGCTGACCGGCTAGACCGAATTTAAATAAACGGTTGACCTGAATGGTCAGGCTCACCATCTCATTTGCTGCATTTTCCTTTTGTACAATTTTGCCTAAAGCCTGATTTCCTGACCATAAAGGATTAAATTTCTGCAACCAGAAGTTCACGGCATTTATGTCAACGACACTATCTTTTAGTGCATTTAAAGGCTTTTTTGCTTTCTCGAGTACATGCATAGTCAAATACATCTCATGGGAGGTTTTTAATTATTATACACATGTATATATATTTGTATATATGAATGTACATTTAATCTGCATTTTCACAAAAGCTATTAGCAAACGCTATAATATGTTAAGGTTTTTAATCCATTGAAAAATATGATGCAGTCTGCACAGACGAATATGGTTAATATGTACCAAGAAGATTTAAATTCGGAAACTGAAGCACCTGTTACGGTTCGCACAGTGGGTCGAAAAGCGACCATTACTAAAGAAGAACTGTTTCAAGCGGCGCTCAATCTGATTGGTCCGCAAAAAAGTATTTCCTCGCTCAGCCTTCGTGAAGTTGCGCGCGAAGCAGGTATTGCACCCAATAGTTTTTATCGTCATTTTAAAGATATTGATGAATTGGCGATTGAACTGATTGACCGTGCGGGCGGCGTTTTACGTCAAATTTTGCACGAAGCGCGTCTCAAAGCTTCACGTCAAAGCAGCATTATTCGCAGTTCGGTCGAAGTTTTTATTGAACAGCTGGATGCCGATGAAGGTAATCTAAGCTTACTCCTACGTGAAGGTTATACTGGCTCTCATTCGTATAAAAATGCAGTTGAGCGTCAGTTAAACTATTTCCAACAAGAGCTGAAAGAAGATTTAATCGTACTTGAGCGCTTAAATCAGAGTAAATTGGCGCATCCCGATATTGTGGCCATGGGCATTACGCAATTGGTATTTAATATGGGCGCCAAAGTGATCGATATGCCAGTTGAAGAACGTAAACAAGTTGCAGAGCAAACCATGATCATGATTCGTATGATTCTTGAAGGTGCACGTCATTTAGATGAAGCTCGAATTCGATAGCTTAAATTTATTCGCAATAAAAAAGAGACACTTGCAGTCACTGCTGTCCCACAATTTTCATAAGAAGAGCCTCAATTGAGGTTCTTCTTGTTTTCGCCATTTTTTATCGGGCA
>NZ_JBLZXR010000077.1:0-12131 GCF_050285345.1 Acinetobacter sp. | reverse complement strand
ATGTGAGAGTAAGTCATCGCCAGCTCATTATTCAAATCCCCCTGACTCAAAGCGAGCAGGGGGATTTTTTTATGCTTCAAAATAAGAAAAAAAGAAAATAAAGAATGAGCTGCTTTTAAGGACTCTTTACTTTTATCTAAAAATATTGTGAGTAGGACTTTTTCTCATAAAATTTAGAAAAATGATATCAATAAAAAAACCTGCCAATGCAGGTTTTTTAAAATTGTATAATTTGCTTCAAACAAACATTTTAGTTGCAGCTGAATAAAGTACCCATAAAATTGCAATAGCAACAATAGGTTCAAGTATTTTCGACCATGCGGGTACATTTATTTCAATAACTTCAGCTTCATGGTCATGCTGGCCTTGTTGATTCACCATTTGATTAAACTCCTTCATAGATTCATCTAATGATACCTCTTCTTGCAAATTTGGTTTAGAGCCTATGAGTTCTGATAGGTGATTTGTTGTCCAAACCCAATCATCTGCTTGTCCTGATAGATGCTCAATTTGCCCATTAAGCAATTCATTGATGCTTTGCGGTGTATGCGAAGCAGTATCATGGAGTTGCTTAAGTTCATTTAACTGTAGGCGGAAAACTTCAGTGGTAAGTTGCTCAAGTTTAGTCTTTGGTAAAGTCGATGCATTAGAAGAATTTGTGGTTAAATGGCGTGAAACTTCTTGAATATACAGTTCATCAGGATTGGAAATTTCTTGATAAACTTTTGTGCCATTGGTTTTTGACTGCTGTATCAGCGCACCTAAAGTCAACGCATTGATTTCGCGGATATGTTGACGCTTTTCATCACGTGATAAGTCGCTTAAAAGCTCAGGCTTTTGCGTTTCAATTTGTTCTTCGAAATATTGGACTAAATCAAAAGCCATAATTTGCTCCGTTCTTTTAATCGAGCAACCTTAAACCTGGTTTTTTCTTCGGTTGCTCTTGTTGTTCTTGATCGTTTGATTTTAAAGTATTTTGATCATTATTGATATCAGCATATTCTTCTGGATCGTAGAACATTCCCTGGCCATTTTCACGTGCATAAATGCCAAGCACGGCTGAGAAGGGGATATATAGGTTTTGAGAAACACCACCAAAACGTGCAGAAAAGGTAATCGCATCATTACTCATGTGTAGGGCGTGTGTTGCGTGTGGGGCAATGTTTAATACAATTTGGCCATCTTGAACATATTGTACAGGTACCATGGCATCTTTTTTGGTTGCATCGACAAGTAAATAAGGCGTCAATTGATTGTCGCAAATCCATTCATACAATGCACGAGTTAAATATGGACGTGTAGGGCTGAGTTGCAATTCTTGATCAGACATAGGTTTGGCTCGGTAAGATTATAGAATTTAATTTTTAGCTAAATATTCGCTATATCGGTTTTTTTCCTGCAAGGTCATTGATTTGATAAATGCAGGGCGGCTGAAAATTCGTTGGCAATACAAAAATATTGGTCGGCAATGCTGTTTTGGTAGTTCAATGCCCATTGCTCTTAGACGTAAGAAGATGGGGGCAAGCATACAGTCTAACATGCTAAATTGTTCAGACATAAAATAAGGATAGTGTTGAAACAAAGGAGTGAGTGAAATCAGGGTATCACGTAATTGTTTTTGTGCTTGCTGCTTGGCTTGTTCATTCAATGTGTCTGGATGTCGAAGCATAATATCTGCCAATCTCAACCAATCTTGTTCAAACCGCCAAACATACTGGCGTTGTTCGGCACGTGGCATAGGTGCATCAGCAAAGAGCTTATTTTGGCGATAACGGTCATCTAGGTATTCGGCAATGATGCTGCTGTTATAAAGCTTTAAACCGTTCTCAACCATCATGGGAAGCTGATTGTAGGGGTTTAAGCTTGCAAGGTCTTCGTCTTCATCATCCGCAATAATTAAATTATGTTTAATCTGCTTCTCTGCAAGTACATAGCGTATCCAGTGTGAGCGAAAGTCATCCGCATGACTGTAAAGCGTAATCCCCTGAAGAGGTGCATTTTCGACTGACATAATCCGAGGCAATGATAACTGAATAAGATAGGATACTAAAAATAGGCTATAAAATCACGGAAGACTTTGGATTATTCGATTATGTATGATTTTTAATTTGAATAGAGTTCATTTAATCGAACTGTACAGCTTTTTATTTAAATGGGTATTGATAAATTCATGATCTAATAAGGATAATTTTTATAAATGTTGATATAAATACTTTTATATGTCTCAGATTTTTTAGTTTTATTTTATGCCCTAAAGGGAATATTTATTTCTCACTTTTAATTGGACTTTATTTTCTTTCATCCATTAAAAAAGCCTTGGTATATACCAAGGCTTTTTTTGTCCGATTCGGTAAACGAATTAACGTTTAGAGAATTGAGGACGTTTACGAGCTTTACGTAAACCAAGTTTCTTACGTTCAACTTCACGAGCATCACGAGTAACGAAACCAGCTTGACGAAGAGCAGGTTTAAGTGTTTCGTCAGAAGCGATCAATGCACGAGTAATACCGTGACGGATTGCGCCTGCTTGACCACCGATACCACCACCTGAAACAGTGATGTAAAGGTCATATTTAGTAGTCGCTTCAAGAAGCTCAAGTGGTTGGTTAACAACCATACGAGCAGTCTCACGACCGAAATACTGTTCTAAAGAACGGTTGTTAATTACGAGTTTACCAGTACCAGCTGATAGGAAAACACGTGCAGTTGCGGTCTTACGGCGACCTGTACCATAGTTAGTAGCCATGTGCTGTATCCCTTAGATGTCCAAAACTTGTGGCTGTTGAGCAGTATGAGGATGCTCAGTACCAGCGTACACTTTCATTTTCTTGATCATTGCATAACCAAGAGGACCTTTTGGCAACATGCCTTTTACAGCACGTTCGAAGATTTCTTCTGGTTTGTGAGCAACTAATTTTTCGAAATTAGTTTCACGAATACCACCAGGGAAACCAGTGTGGCGATAATATTTCTTATCAAGTGATTTTTTACCAGTCACTTGAACTTGCTCAGCATTGATAACAACGATGTAGTCGCCAGTGTCAACGTGAGGAGTATAAGAAGTTTTGTGCTTACCGCGTAAACGACGAGCGATTTCAGTCGCAAGGCGACCTAAAGTTTTGCCAGAAGCATCAACAACGTACCAGTCGTGTTGAACTTCAGCTGGCTTAGCGCTGAGAGTTTTCATTAAACCACTACCTATTATAGTTGGTTTGGACTATGGAAGCTGTCCAAACGAAAGGAGACGCGATTCTATACGAAGTCGTGCAGAATCACAAATGAAAATTTAAAATTTCAAGCGCTGTATTGTAGTGTATTCCTTCAACAATAAACAGCCTATAATCCAAAAATGATAAAAAAGATGCTGAAAATAAAATATGTCAGATCAAGTTGAAGGCAATCCGCAACATACACCTCCGTTTTGGCCGCATTGGTTTCAAATGATGTACCTGTTGATTGCACTTTTTTGAGTCCTCTCTATTTGTATTTAATGTCCTTATATGGTGTTGGCGATGGACTGATGATGCTATTCATGGCGTTATTTCTATCCTTTGTGACTTACTATATTTTTTTATTTACTTTTGGGTTTTATGTTTCTTGCGAGTGGGGCATATTGGTTGATTAGTCGTTATTCAAACCATGTACAACGAATGAAAACGATACTTTTATGGCTGCTTGCGTTGATATGGAGTGTTGGAATTTTAGGCTTTGCTTTTGAGCTGATTCCTTATAATTCGTCAACAAGAACCTATTTTTAAAATATGACAACAAAGTTGAGCGCATTTAATTTCAGCCGAAATGTGTGTCACACAGTATAATAAGGGCAATGCACATATTGGATGAACACATGCTGCCTTTATATATCACAAGTGGTGAACCTGCAGGTATTGGCCCGGATATCTGTTTAAGCCTGGCGAATCGAGTAGATGAACGTCCGATTGTAGTTCTTGTCGATAAAGGCTTATTGCAACAACGTGCAGAACTACTAAAGCTCGATGTGGAATTGGTGGATTATGCAGGGCAAGAAATGTCGGCAGCTGCAGGGCAACTTTATGTTGAACATGTAGCCTTAGCTGATCCTGTCGTTGCAGGTCAACTTGATGTGAAAAATGCGGCCTATGTGTTGGAACAATTGCGTCGCTCAGCCGATTATGCGATGTCAGGCAAAAGTGTCGGAGTCGCGACCGCACCAGTGCAAAAATCGATTATGAACGAAGCGGGCATTCATTTCAGTGGTCACACCGAGTTTTACCAAGAATTTGCTGGCGTACCACGTGTGGTGATGATGCTGGCGACCAAAACCCTGCGTGTGGCTTTGGCGACGACACATTTGCCTTTGCGTGATGTTGCGGATGCCATTAGCAAACAACGTTTGCATCAAGTGATTGATATCCTTATTCATGATTTAAAAACCAAATTTAAAAAAGACCATCCGCATATTTTGGTCTGTGGCTTAAATCCACATGCTGGAGAAGATGGTTATTTAGGAATGGAAGAAATTGAGGTGATCAATCCAGTTCTTGAAAGCTACCGTGCACAAGGCGTGAATATGAGCCTCAGTTTGCCTGCGGATACTTTATTTACCCCAGAAAATTTAAAAGATGCTGATGCCGTTTTGGCGATGTATCACGATCAGGGATTGCCTGTGTTAAAGTCGCAGGGCTTTGGTGAAGCCATCAATATTACTTTGGGTTTACCGTTTATTCGAACCTCTGTGGATCATGGCACAGCACTGTCACTGGCTGGAACTGGTCTTGCCAAAAGTTCGAGTTTACAGGTGGCGGTCGATTTAGCTTTAGAATTGGCACGTGCGAAAAAATAATTTTACTTAAGAATAAAGGTTTGAATTTTATATGAATCATGGTGAAAACTTGTCAAAAATAATACATAAAAATAACAAGATGCTTGGGGTGAAGTCGATGACACGCCCATTTTTTGGGGTTGCGTTAGTGTTGATGTTGTCAGCATGCTCAACGCTCGCTACAGATCATCATTCTTGTGATTTAAAAGTCTTATCTCTGCAAATTCCGAAACAGACAGAAGAACTTGTGAGTTCTGCATCACTGAGAGCAGTTGATGGCTTAAAACATAATCAGCAAAAATTTAATCAAGCATTGGCCGCGGTGCATAAAAAATATGCGAATCGTGAAGGTGCTGATAAAATGCTTCAAGATGGACAAGCAATCAATGCTAATATTGATCGACTTGTACAGCATCAAAATAGCCTGAATGCGCTATATGAATATCAAATTCTTGTAAGTGAAACTATTCCAAGTATTCAAGCTGAATATAACCTTCTGGCTGATATGATGGCTAGAGCAAACAATTCAGCAATGCAAGCGATCATTGCTAAAAATCAAGTCTTTATTGCGGAACGGGTGTTGCGTTCTTTACTGAATTTAACTGATGTGAATTCTATTCGTCCTGACGATTTAGATGATTTTTTAGCAGATCTTGAAACTTTCAATGTTTATTTGAAGGCTCAACTGAATGGTAATCCTGAACTGGGTGTAGAGCGTGTAAACAATGCTGAAATGCGCGAAGGTTTACACTCAATTCAGGCTGAAATTGAAGAAATGATGAAATCTGAAACAATGGCTCTGTTGAAACAAAAAGAGCCATTGTTCAGTGTTCTTAACGCGGCTCGGGATAATATGACCAAGTCCGAAGAAATTTTTGCTCGCTTGAGTGAATTTGAATCAAGTCAGTAATCGTTGTAATACATCTATGTGGAGAGTTTTATGTATCAAATTAATGCCCTAAACCCAAAAGATGAAGGGCATCACACGCGTAAGCGGTTTGGACAGAATTTCTTACATGATCAACGTGTTATTGCCAAAATTGTACGCTCAGTAAATCCGCGTACAGGTGACAATATTGTCGAAATTGGTCCTGGTCTTGCTGCTCTAACTTCACCGCTTATTGGTGAGTGTGATGCTTTAACTGTCGTCGAACTTGACCGTGATTTAGCAGCCGGCTTGCCAGGACGAGTGCCGCATCCTGAACGTTTAACTATTGTTGAAACAGATGCGCTGAAATACGATTTTACTGAACTTTTCCAAGAAGGTCGTCCACTACGTGTGGTCGGTAACTTACCGTATAACATTTCGACACCATTACTTTTCCACCTCTTAGAGTTTGGTGACAAAGTTAAAGACATGCACTTCATGTTGCAAAAAGAAGTCGTGGATCGTATTACGGCTACGCCAAATACCAAAGAATATGGTCGTTTGTCGGTAATGATCCAGTATTTCTGCAAACCGACTTTTTTATTTGAAGTGCCACCGGGTTCATTTAACCCACCACCAAAAGTAACTTCTGCAGTGTTCCGTTTAGAGCCGTATGCAGTTAAACCGATTGTGGCAAAAAATGAAAAAGCTTTGGCGCGTTTAGTTTCACATGTATTTACACAGCGTCGTAAAACCTTACGTAACAGTTTAAAAGGCATGTTGGTAGAAGATGGTTTTGAAAATGCAGGAGTTGATCCAATGGCACGTCCAGAAACTTTAAGCCTTGCTCAATTTGTTGCTCTGGCAGACCAAATGGTAGGTGCATAAATGTCTCGTGAAAACATTCGATATAACTATGTGATTGGTGATGTTCAAGGATGTTTTGAGGCCTTAAAAGCATTACTAAAAGAAATTCAGTTTGACCCTGATCAAGATTTTATTTGGTTTGCGGGCGATTTAGTGGCACGTGGTGAGAACTCGATCGGGGCTTTACGTTTTATCAAGAAATTGGTTGATCGTGATGTCGCAGCGACTGTATTGGGAAATCATGATTTAACCTTGCTTGCCTGTGCACGAGGCATTCGAGAAATTAATGACAAAGACAATATTCGTGATGTTATTAATGCACTAGAAAGTGATGATTTGATTGATTGGTTACGCAAACAGCCGTTGTGTTTATTTCCGAATGATCAAACTATTTTGACCCATGCCGGGATTCCGCTGAATTGGACTGCCGTGCAAACGGCTGCTTTGGCACAAGAAGTTGAAGTGGTGATTGGTCATGATGACTTTGAGATTGTCGATGAGTTTCTCAAAGACATGTATGGCAAAGAGCCAAGCTTATGGTCGAATGATTTAACTGGACAGGCGCGTTTACGTTGCATTACCAACTATTTAACCCGTATGCGTTTAACCGATGCAGAAGGTCGTCTCGAGTTCAGCTTTAAAGATGCACTGGATGATCCGATGCCGAAAGGATTTAAACCGTGGTTTGAGTTTGATTCACAAGCGGCAAAGACTCATCAAATTTTCTTTGGCCATTGGGCTGCGCTGCAAGGCAAGAGTATTTCAGACAAAATTCAAAATGTTGACGGGGGCTGTGTGTGGGGTAACCAACTCATGGCTTATCGACTGGAAGATCAAAGCATGTTTGCTGTTGATAACCCTGTAATGTAATTCCAAATAGCAAAAAGGCCACAAAATTGTGGCCTTTTTTATTGCTCAGATGCTGATTAATCAAGACGAATCCAAGTTTGGTTACGACCCAATACAGAGACACCAATACTGGCGCGAATGGTAAGTCGTTTCGCTGAACTGTTTAAACGCACTTTAGCATCATAAATTTTGCCTGAAAGCGGGTCGATAATGCGGCCTTGTTCATAGTTGTTGGTGCCATTTACTTGCTTTAAACCCTTAATAATTTCCATCCCTAGAATGGGTTGGTTTTTATATGGCGCAGGACATTTATTACAGCTTTTTTGTGGTGTATAGCCTGGGCGAGGAGTAATTTTAATAATTTTCCCAGTAAAGGTATTGTTGGGTTCTTTTGAAATTTCGATGATGGCTTTCGGTGCACCAGTTTTATCATCAATTTGTTGCCATGTACCTGAAATATTATTTGCAAAGGCAAAATTCATGAGACCTAAGGTGCTTACTACAAGTAATACTTTCTTTAACATGATCGCTTCTTCCCCTTCAAGCGTTTTGATGGGCGTCTATGTTAGAAAGTTTAGTGTAATAGTCAACTTTATTTTTTGAACTGCTCAATCACTTATTATAAAAAAACCGCCCGAAGGCGGTTTAATTTTCTGTAAAATCAGTCTTGACGAATCCAAGTTTGACTACGACCAAGTGCAGAAACACCCATGTAGCCACGTAACGTTAAACGTTTTCCATTGGCATTTAAGCGTACTTTGGTGTCGTAAACTTTACCTGTGAGTGGATCAACAATACGGCCTTTGTCGAAATTATTGGTGCCTTCTACGTGCTTTAAACCCGTCAAAACATCTAAACCTAAAATGGGTTTGTTTTTATACGGTAAAGGGCAGTTTACACAGGTGTCGCGTGGTGTATAGCCCGGGCGCGGTGTGACTTTGACCACCTTCCCGACGAACGTGCCATTACTTTCTTTGCGAATTTCAATAATCGCTTTTTGTGAACCGGTCTTATCATCAATTTGTTGCCAAGTGCCTGAAAGGTCTTGTGCAAGAGCTGAACCACTGATTACAGCAGCTAAGAACAAGAAGCCCACTTTAAAATTTTTCATCAAATATTTCCTGTAGGTGGTTCACCTAGATCCAATTAATGAGCTGAATAAATTTTAAAAATTATTCAGCACGAATCCATGTCTGAGTACGTCCAATTGCAGATATGCCCAAATATCCACGTAAATGTAAGCGTTTACCATTGGCTGCGATTTTGCCTTTTAAACTGTAAATTTTGCCTGCCAATGGATCAATAATGCTCCCTTGAGAATAGGTATTTGTACCGTCCAGTTTGAGCCCTTTAAAGATATCCATGCCCAAAATCGGTTGATTGGTATAAGGTGCCGGACAATTTACACATTTTTCTTTAGGGGTATAACCTGGACGAGGAGTCACTTTGATGATTTTACCAGTATAGCTATCCTTCGCATCTTTACGAATTTCAATCAGTGCTTTGGGTGAACCCGTTCGATCATCAATTTGTTGCCAAACACCTGTCAGATCTTGAGCATAAAGTGTAGAGCCTGTCGCGAATAAGCTCATGAATACTGCCAATTTCATTTTTTTGCTAATCATATTAATAGTCCTTTATCAATATACTTTGTGATGGTTTATTGATCATACTAGGTAATATTTAACTTTAGAGCAACTACTCTAAGTTGAAATATTGACATTTTTTGTGTGAAAGTTGACATGATGTACAAAAAATAGCTTTTCAACGCAATGAAATTGCAAAGTTTATTGAAAATATTAATTTACTTTGATTGAGGTGAAATGTGATGGCATACACCTCAGGTCAGTTGTTCACAATATTTACATTTTATGCTGAGCAATATCTGAATGAATATTAATTGTGTTTTTTAGACAAAACAATCATTTAACATTGATTGATCAGTCACATTTTTTGTAGGAACAGTATGAAAGTTGGCAACCAGATAGCCGTAAAGACCGCATTGACCGCCATCCCAAAAGCAGCATAACGCCCCGCTACACTTCCTCGTTGCCATGCTTGAGCTGTTCCAATCGCATGAGCGGCGAGCCCCAGTGCCAGCCCCGATGCACGTTCATCGTGAATATTTTTAAGAATAATGGAGGAGAAGGCTGCACCAATCACACCAGATAAAATTACAATCAAAATCACCAAAGGAATCGGTGAATGCAGCAAGGTGGCAATGTTGATGGCAATCGGCGTCGTCACTGCACGGGTCGCAAAGGCCATAATGGTCGGGTCAGACAAATGCAGCAAATATGCCAATCCCATCGGTAGAGCAACCGCGCTAATGCTGGCAAAGACCAAAATGCCACCCACAGCTTTTAAGGGTAAGTCATCGTAGCGCATCGCCGCCAATGGAATGGCTAAAGCAACGGTGACATAGCCCAATAAGTTATTGAACAGCGGGTTGACTTGCGCCATGTAGTTTTCGTATGAAATTCCAAAGATATAGAGCATCCCAATGACGAAAAACATACCAATGACAATCACTGGAATTTGCGGCAGTTTTTTATTAATCGGCTTCGCTACCAAATAGGCGATAAGGGTGATCAAGAACCCAGAAAGGATTGCAAGCATGTGGATTCTCCTAAAGCCATTTCTTCGACATTTTGGCGTATACCCACAGCGGAATGAGGGTACTGACAAATAAAACGATCAAAAACATCGGGATTTCATCGCCCAAATGCATCATCATCAATAAGGAACCGGCACTAATCGGTAAAAAGGCAAAGGCACTTTCCTTCATGATTTTGTTGTTGGTATCGACTAGGCTGGCAGGGATTTTTTTGAATTTTCGCCACAAAGACAGCACAATCAATAAGCTAATCAGACCAACTAAATTACCCAGTTCAGGGTGATTGAGCTGTTTCATGACCCAGACTGCGCCTTCACGAAAGAGAATAATTAATACAAGGGTGCCTATCCAAGCTTTCCAGTCGATGCGTTTGATCCAGTCCATTTTTGATCTTTCATTAAAATTTTACTTATCACGTTTTAACCGATTTAATCCTTGATTTCAAATTCTTCTAAAGGTCTTTGGAATTGTTGCGCGCGCTTTCCTAAAATTTCTTCGAGCGGTAAATGTGCTTGTTTAATTAATTGTTCAAGTTTATGTGGGGCAATAATGACCTGCAAAATCAAATTTCCGTGTTCATCATAGCTTTCACTTTGGATCACGTTCAATGCATACAGTTGGGTGCGGAGTTTACCATAGGCCGGTTTAAGTCGGACTTCAAAGCTCTGAATTTGCCCCATGAGGCATTCTTGAACGGCCTGACGTAATAGGGGCAGCCCTTTGCCATTGTGCGCAGAAACATAGACACGCTCAGGCTGATGCGGCTTGCCATAAATGATTTTGGCCTCTTCGCCACTGACATCAATTTTGTTATAGACCCGCAAAATAGGAACGTCTGCGCCAATTTCTTTCAGCACTTTTTCTACTGCGTCAATTTGTTCCATCAGGTCGGGACTGCTGGAGTCGATGACATGCAGCAATAATGTCGCCTCAAGAGTTTCTTCCAAAGTTGCTTTGAATGACTCGACTAAGGAGTGAGACAGGTTTCGCACAAAACCCACGGTATCGGCAAGGACTAAATTTCCAATGCCATCCCAATGGAGGCGACGAAGGGTCGGGTCGAGTGTGGCAAACAGTTGGTCGGCAGCATACACATCACTTTTTGCCAAGATATTGAACAAGGTGGATTTCCCTGCGTTGGTATAACCAACCAATGATACGGTAGGCACCGCTGCTTTTTGACGCGCAATACGACCTTGAATACGGGTTTGGCGAACTTTTTCTAGTTTGGCTTTAAGCTGACCCATACGTAATTTAAGTAAACGACGGTCCGTTTCAAGTAGGGTCTCACCCGGGCCACGTAAGCCAATCCCACCTTTTTGGCTATCCAGATCACCGCGACTACGAATCAGTCGAGAGGCCATATGTTGTAACTGGGCAAGCTCGACTTGCAATTTCCCTTCATAGGTACGGGCACGCTGCGCAAAGATATCTAAAATTAATTCGGTACGATCGACCACACGACATTTCATGATGCGTTCAAGGTTACGTGCTTGAGCAGGGGTGAGCGCATGATCAAAGATGACCAATTCCGCTTCAAATTGCTGCACAACTTCTGCAATTTCTTCAGCTTTTCCGGAACCAATAAAGAGTTTGGCATCGGGCTTAATACGTTGTGCATGAATGTGTTGCACAATATCCGCACCCGCGGATTGTGCCAATAAGTGGAACTCTTCGCTATCAAGATCTTGCAGCATTTGTACTGCAACGCTGACTAAAATGACGCGTTCACTGACTTTTTGCTGTTGATTTAAATTTTCCACTCCATCCACCTTTCTGCTGAAAGGGATATTTTAGGCGAAAATTCAGTAGGAGGGTTAATCTAAGATGACCTCAATGAATTAGATGTGGTGAAAACTGAAGGCTAATAAAAATAGCGCGGCACAATATAAAATGGAAAAGCTGGCAATAGATTTGAGCGCTTGCCAAACTGAAATCTTCGAAGAAGATGAATTGGTGTGATTCATGAGCATTCAACCGTTAAAGCGATTTAAATATAATATTTGATTTTTAAAACCGATTGAAATGGGAAAATATTATCCTGAGCTTCGGTTTTTATCACTTGGAGCGTAAAACCTCGTGGTTCAGCACGAGGATATAAGCGACTGGCGTAAGCCATACGACATGGA
>NZ_JBLZXR010000076.1:0-18570 GCF_050285345.1 Acinetobacter sp. | reverse complement strand
GCGGTAAGCTTCTAGCACGGTGTTATTCCTCTTTTTTAAAAAATTATTTACGTATTCCTGCTTTAAATAAAGCTACGCAAATAATATGGACTACTGAATTTTACTAAAATTCCAGTTAAAAGTTAATGCAAGCAGCGTGTTTCTTTGTGATGCCCATTATTTTATAAATAAATGGTCTACATATCGTTTATACAATAAGCAAATTCGATACTTAGAGCACTTTTTTAGCGTGATTTTTAACTTTTAACTAAAATCTATTTATAAAAACAGGCAACCCAATGTTGCCTGTTTTTGAAAAGCTTGCCTATTCAACCTTAGTGGACTGTGTTTAAAGTTAAATATTGCTGTAGTTCTGCTTGATCACCGGTAAATTTTACACACCACTCATCTTGGCAAATGCTTTGGTGTTGATTACTGGCAAATGAAATATCCACCAAATAGCGTTGAGATTCACTCTCTAATTTCTGGCGTAAGATGACTTTATCGCCAATACTTAATACATAGTTTCCACCGCCAATAATCGCTACGCCTTGCTCATCTTCGAGGAGTAGGTCAGCGTTATGCATGTAGCCTATCACTTCCATTCTGCCGCTCCTTCTTTCTTCTGCTTATGCAAGCATTATTCATTAAAAAGATAAGCTTTTCTATATTTATGATTTATAAACTTGTCACAATTTATGAGTAATTTGCTTAGGCTATTTTATATGGCGATTTCGTCTATTCGTTTAGTAGTTATATTCGATATATCGGTTTGATCATCGTAATAATGGTATGGAATTAACACTGATCAAAAAACTGGATTTATTGCTTCAATTTACAAAATGATCACATAAAAAACCGCTCATTAGAACGGTTTGTAATCTGGCATTTCTGTATGCGGTGTCGCAATACATTTTTCAGTATATTTCACACGAATTCTTTCACGAGCACCTTCAATATCTGTTTTGATTTCAGCTTCAGGTAAAGCATAAACCTCTTCTAAAATTTCCATGATGAACTTCTTGGTGGTTTCATCTTCAATTTTAGCAGCATGTTCAACAGCTTTTTCTTTTTCAATCGCATTTTGGCGATCTAGCATAATTGTACGCGCAGCATTCCCTACACTTTTACAGTAACCTTGCCACTGCTGCTCTGGGGTTAAAGGCGCTTTTTCAGCACAGCCTACTAGTGCTGCAATCACAGATAAAGCAAATAACTTTTTCATGAATCTCTCCTATTGAGATGCAATATAAAAGATTGCCCCGCATTTGTCATTTTTTCCACGAACGCACTGACACTTGCAGCCATTATTTTGCGGAGATTTTCAATTTTTAGGCAGAAATGATCATTTGCAATTACAAAATATTTATTTAATATTTATATGAACTTTCCTTTATCCCCCCCCTTTATGTCCGAAGCTCAATTTAGTCTTAGCGAATACTTATCTGCCGTTAAAGAAGTCATACAACTGGCATTTGACGATGCTGTATGGGTAAAAGCGGAAATTCGCAATTTAAATGTCAAAGGTGGTCATTACTACCTTGAACTTGCGGAAAAAGAACAGGACAGCGATAAGGTAATTGCCAGTTGTAAAGCCACCATCTGGAAATTTACCGCGGCAAAAGTTGTGGGAAAATTTCAACGTGAAGGCGGAATCGAACTAGATCGAGATTTAAATGTCTTGGTCAAAGTCCGTGCCCGCTTTGATCCGCAATATGGTTTTTCCGTCAATATTGAAGAAATTGACTCTAGTTTTACTTTGGGTGATTTAGCACGTCGATATCAACAAATTGTAGCGCGTTTAACCCAAGAAGGTTTGCTACACCACAACCAACAGCTCCCTACGCCTTTTGATATCCAACAAGTATTGGTCATTGCACCCGAAAATGCTGCCGGCTTGGGTGACTTTAAAAAAGATGCAGATGCGCTAGAGCAAGCAGGTGTCTGTGAATTTGTTTATCATGCGGCCACTTTTCAGGGCAATCACGCTGCACAAAGTATTAAAGATGCTTTAGCTCAGGGCTTAAGGCAATGGGCAGCTAACTATAGCACTGCACCTGATTTGATTGTCATCATTCGCGGTGGTGGTGCTGTCAATGACCTTGCTTACCTCAATGACTATGACTTGGCTGCTTTGTTGTGTAAACGTTCTGTGCCCATTTGGGTTGGTATTGGGCATGAAAAAGATCGAACCATTTTGGATGAAATCGCGCATCGTTCTTTTGATACACCAAGTAAAGTGATTGGCGGGATTCGAAACCATATTGCAGAACGCTGCCAAGACGTCCTTGATGCCTTGCAAAGCATTCAACTACGTTCTCAACATCAAATTAGCCTGTATCAAAATCAAAATGATCAACTAATTAAAATTATTCAGACTGCTGCTCAGGCGCAAATTAAAGAATCCGGTCGCTTATTGCAACAGTTTAAAGACCATACGGCTTATTTTGCAGAATTACAGTTGAAGAATGCCTCACAACAGATTGAAGGATTGATGCGCGAGACCTTATTGCAAAACCCACAACATATTTTGTCTAAAGGTTATGCCATTGTCCGTACTCAAGCGACAGCAGTACGCTCAATTACTCAACTTAATTCCTCTCCAACAGCGCAAGAAATTCAAATCGAAATGCATGACGGCATCATGACTGCCGAAATTCAGCCCATACAGGTAAAAATCTATGAGTAATGAAAATTTAAATTTTAAAGATGGCTATGAAATTCTAAAACGTAATGCAGAACAACTTGAATCTCAGCAAGAACCAGACATTGATAATTTAATGAGTCTGGTTGAAGAATCCATGAATGCCTATAAAGCATGTAAAACGCGTGTTGAAGCCGTTCAACAAGCTTTGAATGATACTTTTAAAGAGTGATTCAATTTAATCTTTTAAATTAAAACAACCATAAAAAAACGCAACTCGAAAATTGCGTTTTTTTATTTTTAATGAATGGGTTAGAAGCGCCAATTGTAGAATAAGTCGATAGCGCGTTCTAAAGACTGACTCGCCTCTAAATACAACCGTTGGTTCATCTGATAACGCAAGGTCAATTTGTTCACAGGTGTAAATACCCCAACACCGTAACGAATGAACAAGTCTGGTGTGATATAACCAGTCAAAGACACCTGTGTATCATCGCCAGTCCCTTGCGCATCTAAGGCTAAACCACTGAGACCAAATGTACGACCAATTTGATTGGTCAATGCACGTGTCCCTCCCAGGCCCATACT
Organism: Acinetobacter sp.; assembly: GCF_050285345.1. Taxonomy (GTDB): domain Bacteria; phylum Pseudomonadota; class Gammaproteobacteria; order Pseudomonadales; family Moraxellaceae; genus Acinetobacter. The sequence continues at coordinate 15,359 of NZ_JBLZXR010000076.1, read as the reverse complement.
AATACCAGCCGCTGCAATGGTATTGTTCACGTCCGAACGGAAACCTTCTGCCTGACTTAAACCCGAACTCCCTTCATTAATACGCCCAGTAATTAAGGCATTGAGGGCTTCTTGTTCAGATAAGCCGGCATCGTTATACACCTGAATCGCTGGGCTAGATGCTGTACCTGTGACACGCACCCCAACAGTACTGCCCTGAACCAATTTATTGGCATCAATATCCAATGTTGGATTGGCCAATGGTCCATTAAAACGTGCAATCGCACGATTCAAGTCAAGGCTTTGACCATAGGCTTCAATTTTCACGCGCTGTGGCACACCAATCGCACCATTAGCACGCATCGCTGTTTCCAGACCACGTTGAGTTAAATTCAACCGACCAATCAACGGAATACGACTATCAAAACCCTGAAATATGACTTGGTTACCTAGGCTCACCTGTACATCCGCACGAATATCCCACGGGCGTGCAGATCTTAAGATTTCCAGTTGATTATCGCCTTCATGGACCACGCGTACATCTGGAGAGACTCCCACCACCGTTGCTGAAGCTTCAGGCATTGAAATCAATGCACGCGGTATATCCACTTTCCCCTTGAGGGTTAACTGTTTTTTCATTGGCAGCACATCTAAGGACAAGTCAGGTGTTACCACAGCTGTAATCAATGGGGCTTGACGCACAAGCAGTTCAGAACCTTTTAACTGTAATTGAATCCGAGGATCATTTTTCCAGTCTATATCGCCCGTCAGTTTGCCTACACCACGACCGCTGTTAAACGCGCCATCAATCGTGGCATGGTTTTGTCGCACCGCTGAATATAATTGAATATTGGTTAAATTCACGGGCAATGAAATCATGCTGATCGAACCGTCTTTGACACGAATCTCGCCATCCATTAAAGGCTGACTGAGTGTCCCGCTAATTTTGGCTGCATAGGACAAAGTCCCGCCCATCGAGCGCACATCTTGAATAAACGGTTTTATAATTTTCAATTGCACTTGATTAAAGGCAACTTCACCGCGAATAGGTTTATTGGCTTTGTACGGATCAATAATAATATTGGCATAACCTGTACCAATATCCGGTGCCTTGGTATCTAAACGAATTTGTAAACCATCAGCCACGCTCTTGGCAATCAATCCAACTTCATCATATTTAAGTGTAGACGCTAGATATTGTGGATCTTCCGCAGACAAACCCAATAAACCATCACGTGTTACCAAACGTGCATCAATTTTTGGTTTAGCACCTTGTGCCCAAGAGGCTTTGGCATAGCCATTCACTTTACCAGTAATCGCCAATCCTTCAGGCATGAAGGCTGCAAAGTCATTCAGATCTAAGTTTTTGGTCACAAATGAAACGTTACCACGGGTTTTACTCACACGAATCGGTTGGTCAAAACACACTTCACTGAGCTGACTCATCCAACAATGTGCACCGACAAACAGATCAGACTGTGCGGAGTTATAAATTACCGAAGCATTTTGACGTTGAACCAAATGCGTCCGCAATGAGTCGAAATCACCTTTTTGGATTTGACCGAGCCAATTATTTTGTGCATTAAAACCGCCGGCCAACTGTACATAGAAGCGTGAAAGTTTATTTTCAGCAGTCACTTTCAATAAGTGAGCACTGCGTGTCCCTGCCAACGAAATCTGACCTTTGCTAATTTCGCGGTTATTACTGCGCAAATTATCCATTGTTGCCGTTAATAAACTTGGTGTTGTCGCAGAGGTTGGCAACTCACCCTGTACACGGATTTTTTTCACGCTAAATAAATTACCTAATGCAAAGTCATCTACCGCGATATTGGTTGAGGCTTGTAAACGCGGCTGTGCTTGTATATTTAAATAACCATAGGCGCGACCACGTAAGCCTGCATAGAGTTCATACAAAGCTGGCGCATTAATTTTTAACTGTAAATTTTGTGCATTCCCTGTTGCTTGAATTTGGTTATTGGCATAAGCCAACAGCAAATTATTCGCTTCAAACTGTTTTGGCATGAAACCTGATTGGTTTGAATTAATCACCAGTGCCAAGTTGCCTTGACCACGTACAGGTTTGTTATTAATCATCCCAGCCAAATTCAAACGCTCAATTTGAATACGTTTGAGTGAGTCTGACCAAACACCATTGGTTCTTAAATTACCGGATAACTCGCCACGTACATTGGACGCAAAATAATGCGGTTTAAAATGTACCAATGAAGCATTAATATCCCAACCAATGGCTTGAGTTAAACTAACTTGACCATTGGCCGAAATTTTACCTGCAATACCATCATGACGTAGTTCGGCAATCTTAATCAGTTCAGGTGTGCCTGAAACTTTGAAATTTAAAGTGCCTTTACTTGCTGCAAGCTGACTTGCATCCAAAGCTCCATCATAGTTCACCGCAAATGCTTTAAATCCACCACCTTTTTTCTCATCATGGAAAGTTAAGGCTGCTGTCGATTTACCTGTTAAATGTACAGTTTCATTTTGTTGTGCCAAACGCCCCGTCAAATCAATATTATTTAACTGAATAATTTGTTGATTTGGTTTTGCATAACCATTGGCTTTTAAAGAACCTGTGATTTGATCAACTGGCGCTGCAACAACTATCGTCTGTGGATTGAAGTGCTGAGCTTGAAGACTTGCCTGCCATTTCAGCATGCGTTTTTTATCAGGTAACTCGACAATGGCATTACCTTTAAGCTGACCTTTTTCTGCGATATAACTAAATGCAGGAATATTTAAATTATTGTTTTTTAAATTTAGTTTGGCTTGATATTGTCCAGCTGGCAAAGTAGCTTTTTCATGTCGCGACACAATAGTTGTGACATTAATATTTTGCTGACCTTCAGTCAGTGCCAACTGTACATTACCCGATGCACTGCTTAACCAACCAACATACGGTACAGCACGATCAATATTTTTCCATGACACATCCATCAACATCGGTTGTGCTTTATTATTTTTATCAGGTTGTTGATCAAGTTTTAAATTCCAAGTTTCAAACTTGTCAAAATCCACCATTGCAGTTAAATGCATACCTTTTTCAAGGCTGCCTTTAGACGCAATATTGCTATTAAGACTTACGGGTAAAAAGTCCTGAACCACTTGCGGAATTAATTTATGTTTAGGATTAATTTTATCCAAACGACCTTGTAGGTCCCAATACACATGGTCTTGCCAACTGACCACCCCACCAACATTCACTGTACCGCCCATGACTTGACCATTGAGATTGGTAATATCCAATTGATTGACCAAATCAGTGTGCATAATGGCGTTATATTTCCCTTCAGGAATATTTTTACCACTTAAGTCGGCATTTAGGTCCAGATTGAGACGTTTAATATCACCCTCAAATTTTGCCACACCCTTTTTCACCAACAGCTCTTGCTCTTTGAGCAGTGGTAATGTGTAGTCCTTAAATTTCAACGCACCAAACATTGGAACATCGGGTCGGATTGGATGTACAACTGCCCAACCTGTCAGTAAATCTGGAGTATGTGTTGCCACGCCCGCTTGGATCGTATCTAGACTTCCCTTCGCAACCACCTGAATATCGTGCATATTTAAGCTGTCACGCAAGGAAGGTAAATTTACAATCCCTACCGCATCCAGTGGATATTTGCCTTCAAACTTCATATTTCCTGAAGCACCGCGTACCGACAAATAGCCCATATCCACGCGTGAATCTTTAAATTTGAGTTCTGTACCAGACCACAGTGCTTCATTTAACTCAATATCATAAAAATCAATACCTGCACTATGCGTTTTAATCAGCATATGATCTAAATTGGCATGATCAACCCGAAGTACGAAAGGCAAGCGAATTTCACTAAAGGCAAAAGGCTTATCACTTGGTTCACCCTTGGTAATAATTTTCAAATTTTTTACATCTGCATTTTGCAAGTGAATTTCTTTATTGATGATGGCGCGCCAACCCAAGGTCACATCAGCACGGTCAATTTTGACATCAACAGGCTTTAGGGACACCACGACATTTTTTAGAATAATTCCACGCCATAGATTACCGCCTTCATATTCATATTGAATAATTTGCTGGCGTTCGAGCACACGATCGAGCAGGAATTTACTTCCCTTATCTGTAGAGAACATCACTGCCAAAGCAGCAAGCAAAAAGATAAGCACAAACACGAAGGTCAAAATGACACTTCTGAGAATACGACGCTTCTTCGGCAGAGTCTGTTCTACCGGAGTTTCGTTTTCGGGTTCCTGCTGTTCGTGTTCAGTCATAAATAACCTAAATCACCTAAAATTTATAATTGTGAGCCAATAAAGAAATGTAATCGGATGGGTTTGCTGTCATCCGAGAGTCCCGTTGCCACATCTAAACGAATTGGGCCAATTGGAGATGCCCAACGAATTCCTAAACCTGCACTATAAGCAGTCGGCGTATTAAAATCTTTATCGTAGGCATTACCAAAGTCACTAAATACCGCAGCACGCCAGCCCTCTTTAAACTGATAGTTATATTCTAATGAACCGGTTGCAAGGACTTGACCACCAATTTTATAGCCATTTTCTTCTGCGGCTAAGCTCTTGTAATCAAAACCACGAATGGTTTGGTCACCACCAGTAAAATATCGAATATTATAAGGAACTTTGTCAAAATCTTCCGTCAGTATATAACCGACATCACTATGACCCACGAACTGATGATTGTCATTTTCACCCAAAGAGTAAATAAAACGCCATCCCGCATTCATAATGGCCATATTGGCATCAGAGAGAAGTTTTTCACTCCCGACTTCGACTTTATAGGTTTGTTTAAAGCCTTTGGATGGATTGACACGTTTATCTGAATCTGTCCGTGAGACTTCATAACCAACCAATAAAGATTGCTGCTGATTATTGGTATTCACCAAGAACGCATCGGGAATATCGTCCGTTGCTGTATTCAGGCCATCATTGGTGATTCGGTCTAAACGATAACGCATTCCAAAAGTATGCTGCCAACTACCGCGTGGATTTTTAATAACTCGGTCAACACCTGCAACCGCAGATTCAATTAAGAGGTTAACGCCCTGACCGACATCATCACGGTCTTCACGCTCATAACCGCCAACAAGACTGATATAATCATTCAAAGGATGGTTATAGGGAATGTTATAGCGTCCATCGATTGATTGACGGATTTTGGACACTTCCATATTGGCATCAAATGAATGACCACGTTTATTCACAATTGCACGGCGGTACTGACCACGTACACGTGCGCCCGTATCTGTACCAAAACCGGCACCGACTTCAGCACTATTTAACTTGTCTGCATTCAGCGTCACAATCACAGGGACTTTTTTATCTTCACGCGCTTGTGCTTTTAAGCGCTCTTGCTCTTGTTGTTTTGCATCTTGAGTATCTTGCAAAGTCCGTAATTTAGAAGATTGATCAGGCTCATTTACCCCCGCAAATTGCCCTTCATCTACGACTTTTTGTGTGACTTCTTTATTCGACTCAACTTCTTTTTGATCTTGAACTACGGCTGAACGTGCCGACAACTGATTTTGATCCACCAAAGCTTGAATATCTGGTGGAAGCTCTAAAGGCTTTTCAATTGGATCTGGACGGATCGCATCAACCAACGTGTAATTAAAATAACGCGAGTTGGTTAGGTTATTGGCCAAACTATTGACACGCCAGAAGGTATAATCTGCACCATCTTTCCATGTCACTAAACGTTCCAAAATGTCACGATCCAATGGAAATTCCGCCTCCGGATCACTCATCCTAAATTCAACATCACCAAGTTTATACCGTTCACCGGTTTCATAACGTAAATTAATATCTGCGGTATTTTTCGGCTGCGCGACTTTAACATCGTGCAAACGCCAGTAAGAATCAAAATAGCCGTTATTAGAAGCAGCTTCATTAATTCGACTCTTGGTGGTTTCATAATCCCCATGATTCAGGATGTCACCTTCTTCCTGATCTGGTAAGACACCAATGACCTGAAACTGCGCTTGATTAGCACCAGGCCCCGAAAATTCGATGTTTTGCTGCACAATCTCAACAGGTGCATTGGGCGTAACTAATACACGCACTTTATTGTCTGAAATTTTTTCAAATTTAAACTCAGACTGATAAAAACCAACAGCTTGAGCCGCTTGCTTGGACAAACTACGTAGCTGTGGTAATGCCGAAGGGAAATCACTAAACGATTCTTGGGTAAAACTCGATAATCGCCCTTTGATATTATCTTTTAAGCTTTCAAGCGCTGCACCATATTCTTTACTAGACACATTACTGGTGTTGTGTGCAGATGTGATTTGTACCTCTGCTGAAATACGAGGAACTCTGGCGGTATTTAAGTGACGCGGCGGACGGACTTTATATAAAATCCGCTTAAAGAAACCCGGTTCTTCAGCCTCTTTTGTATCACTAAGGCTCAACTCATTTAAAGTTTTGGCATCTTCATTGCGTGAAGCAATAATTTCTTTATCTGAACGTATTTCACCCATCAACTGTTCAATATTCACAGGTGCTTGGTTAATTTCTAATAATTCTTGTTGGGTAATATCAGAAATTACCACTTCATTTTGCTGAGTGGCACGGTATTCTTGAGCTTGGCGTTTCGCCTCTTCTGCCACCTGAAAAATTTCATTTGCCATATTCTGATCGACAGGAGTCACAGGCAAATTCTCAAGATCGTCAAACTCAATCGGTTTGAACACCTCAAGCTGTGAAGCACTTTGTTGCTGTTCTTGCAACATTTTCATGCTATCAACCGACTCTTCAGGTTCATGCATGGTTTCAATTTTTTCAATGGCTTCAGGTGTTGAAATTCCCTGTTTTACAGCCTCATCCTTGATTTCGGTAACAATCTCTGCTTTTGTATCACTCGGCTCAGTTGTATTATTTTGTGGTGTTTGGGCAAAACTATGCTGAGCAGCCAAAGTTAAAAAAATGCTCAGATATAGGCTTTTGTTGCTATGATGCTGTCGTATGTAGTGAGCCATACTGTGATGAAGCATTGTTTTTTTAAACTTGATTTTTGCAGACATAGCAAACTCTAACAAATTTCATTATGTAATGAGCGAAAGTAAGTAGATTCTGAGCTCAAGAGCTTATATCTATTGATTTTTCGCCATCCCCAAACTCAAAACATATTACATGATTTTTTTAGAGTTTTTACCAATCACTCACATTTCTTAATAAAACTTAATGAAGCAAGACGCTTATGAACAACAATGAACATCTGCTAGCTACACGCCGTTTCTTGCCTATGTTTTTGACCCAGTTTTTTGGGGCGCTCAATGATAATGTGTATAAACAAGCGTTGCTTCTGGTTATCACTTATGGACTAATCCAACAGCAAAATTTAGCCATCAGTACGCTCAATAATCTGGCTGCATTGCTGTTTATTTTACCCTACTTTATCTTTTCAGCGACTGCTGGACAGATCGCAGATAAGTTCGAACGTTCACAACTTGTCCGCGGTATTAAAGTTTTAGAAATTATCATCATGTTGCTTGGGAGTTTGGGCTTTATTACCGGGCATATTGGGCTACTGTTACTGGCATTATTCATGATGGGAGTTCACTCCACCTTTTTTGGCCCCATCAAATATGCGATCTTGCCTGAAATTTTAAAACCCAATGAACTGATGTCTGGCAATGCTTTGTTCCAGTCGGGAACATCGATGGCCATTTTATTTGGTATGATTTTGGGCGGCGCTGTTATTGCTTCTTCACATGGTAATCTAACCTGGATCAGTCTGACCGTGATAACCATTGCCATCTTGGGCTATCTTTCTAGTCGTTTTATCCTTAAACAAAACGTGACTGCACCTGATTTAAAAATTGACTGGAATTTTTTCCGCACCAGTTATCAAACCCTAAAATATGCAAAAAGTTTACCTTTGATTTTTACCATTTTATTGGGAAATTCTTGGTACTGGTTTTACGGTGCAACTTATCTGACTCAAATTCCGCAAATGACCCAACAAAATCTGCATGCTTCTGAAAATGTGGTCAGTCTTTTACTCACCTTCTTTTCTGTCGGTATTGGCATTGGTTCACTGCTGTGTCGTAAACTGGGCGGCAGTCAGGTCAATATTAAAATGGTGCCGATTGGTGCTGTCGGCTTAACCGTATTTTCTTTCTATTTAGCGCTGAGCTTAAGTTTCATCCCAGCCCAAACTGGCCCTTTAATTACACTCTCTGAAGTTTTTCATCAAGGCTGGAGTTATTACCATGTCATGATTGCGGTGACTTTACTGGGTATTAGTGGCGGCTTTTACATTGTTCCGCTGTATGCGATGATGCAAGCCTATTCTCCTCGCTCACATCGTGCGCGGGTCGTTGCGGCCAATAACATTTTAAATGCCGTATTTATGGTATCTTCTGCTATATTTTCGATTATCATTCTGAGCGTATTACAGATTGATATTAAAATACTTTTTTGTATCACTGCTATATTCAGTGCAATCTTTTGTATTTGGCTGTTAATACGTATCAACCCCTTACTCAAAGCTACGCAAGTCTCTCTGGAGGATTAATCCATGCGTCAATTTACAGGTGTCGACAAACTTATTCATTCTTTTGATCAAGCCTTACGTAGTTTAGTTCCGGGTGCAACTGCCGCACATCGTGACAATCCATCGACGGCTGAAAGCACCCATTTGGCTGTGAGCGAAGCACGTCATGTTGCGGGCTTAATGCGTGTCAACCACAGTGGTGAAGTCTGTGCCCAAGCGTTGTATCACGGGCAAGCACTTACCGCGAAACTCCCTAATGTACGCCGTGAAATGGAACAAGCCGCGATTGAAGAACAAGATCACCTTGCATGGTGTGAAGACCGCTTAAAAGAACTAGATAGTCATACCAGTTTACTCAACCCTGTTTGGTACGGACTATCATTTGGGATGGGCGCGCTTGCAGGTATTGCAGGTGATAAATACAGTTTAGGTTTTGTTGCTGAAACTGAACGCCAAGTCAGCCTACATTTAGAAGACCACATCCGCCAACTCCCTGAACAAGACGAGCGTTCACGTAAAATTTTAGTACAAATGAATGAAGATGAGTTGCATCACCGTGATACAGCACTCAATGCAGGTGGTGTAGACCTTCCTGTTCCAGTTCGCATTGCCATGACTGGTATTTCTAAACTAATGACCAAAACCAGTTATTACATTTAATGATTTTCGCTAACACTTATAAAATAGTGAGAAAAAAGCCTGCTGTTCAATATTGCAGGCTTTTTTCATGAGTAATTTTTTGATTCTAATACAATAATTCCTTCAGCATCAAAACAGTTAATAGGCTGCCATTGACTTGGTGTAAACCAATCAAAATTCAAACTATAAAGTTGCTCAGTGGACGGATAACCCGCTCCACCTAATTCAAGCAGCCATCCTGCCGGACAAATTTCCTTTTGGTTATTAATCACAACGGTTTGATCATGTACCAATTCCAGCAATAAATGACGATGCAGCTCAAATGCAATAACATCAAATCCAGCCAATTGAACAGGTTGTGGAAAACGGGCCTATGTCAAACCTTGACGAATATCACTCATAGATTCAACTGTGTAACCCACTCCAAAATCTCGATTAATCCACGTGCCTACAGGGAGCACAACCTCGCCATATGCTAAAGGTTCTTTAAGCTGAATAATAATTTGCGCCATATACTTTTGATAAGCACGATCTGACTGATGATTTGAAAAAGCAATCTCTGCATAACTCAGGAGAACAAAAATTGGGAAAAACAGTAAAGTCGATAACCCCCACTTTACAGTTTTATCTAGTTTAGGATGATACTTACTTAATTTCTGTTGTTTTTTCTGCCAAGCGTTCCAACCCAACCAGGCTGGAATCACCAATATAACCAGCAACACCGAAAAACATATAATGATAAAGGCAATAGCACCTGCACCATAACCTAAGCCCATATTGCTCTCATTGAATATCCTTTTAAATATTTTGAGTTATGTTTTAACTACTGGATAAGATCAGCCACTTTATGAATGTTGATGATACTTACGCCACCACTTCAACACAATATAGAATACACGGAATAATAAGATACATAATATAACGGCAATAACGATGTAAATATCTTGATGATAAGACAAAATTTTTGTCCAAAATAAATGTAGGTAATGACTAATTTGAAAACCGAAAGTCACCACGATAACCGCCCAAATAAAGCAGGCCACTAAATTAATCAGCACATATTTCCAAAATGGATAAGCGCGTATACCAATAGAGATTGGCAGCACGGTACGCAACCCCCAAGCAAAGCGCATAAATAAAATGGTCAAAATAGGATAACGTTCAATAAACTGGCTCGCACGATCAAAATTTTGTGCATAACCTACTTTGGATTGAATCAGTTTTTCGCCATAACGCCGCCCAAGTTGGTAATAAAACTGATCACCAATAAAACCACCGAACATCGCTGCAACAATTAACATCGGGAAATTCATTAAATGTTGATGAACGGCATAAGCACCTAACATCAATACTGTTTCACCTTCAAACAAGGCACCGATAAAAATTGCAATATAGCCATAATGCTGAATTAGCTCTGCCCAGTTCATCTTATTCTTTTTTGGAGTAAAAAGAATAATGTAGCGATGGATTTGATGACACGCTAGGCTTTATAAGCAAATGATTGAACGATTTTTCTTATTAAACTTCTGTTCGAAAATATATGTCTAACAAATTGACCATATCGCAAAGAATTTGATTAAGGTGCAAGAACCTGTTGGCAACTCACCTGAGGAAAATGATGTACTTCATGTTTGAACATGTCATTTTTCCACACATCAAACATTGGAATTTTGACATCAAGTGCGAGAGGTAATTTCTTCGGATTAAACTGCATCTGTTCTAGATTTTCACCCCATGCAATCAAATCAACATCCAAGGTAATTTGATGCGATGGACGCACACGACCCGAATCTGCTTCCATTTTTTTAAGTAACGCTAGCATAGCATCGACAGAAAGATTTGACCTGAACAAACACGCCGCATTCCAATAATCTACCCCAATCCCATCTCGACATGGAATGATATAAATTGAAGAAAATTGAACAGTATTGAATTGTTCCAGCGCTTCAATCACATATTGAAAATGTTGTTTTGGATTGAAATTACTCGCCAGAGCGAGGGCGAAAATCTTTTCGGTGGCGTTCAAGACGAATTCCTACAGAATTTGCTTGCGCGATAATGGCAGGCTTACGGATGGTAATCATAATAGATTCCACACTGGCATAGGTAGAAAAAAGTGCATCGATTACAAGTTTTGCTGCATGTTCGATCAATTTAGGCTGTGCCTCCTGAATCACTTTTGCCGAAATTTCACAAATTTCAGCATAATTTAACGTGTCTTCAAGTTCATCGGAGCATGCGGCCTGCTCTAAATTATTTTGAATGATGAGATCTAACATTAAAGGCTGAATAATTTGACGTTCCCAATTGAAACAGCCAACGACAGTATCCACTTTCAGTCCTTCAATGATAATCGCGTCCATCTTTTCCTCTCACTGACCTTAATTTCATTCCTTTCAATTTCCCACTTTTAAAGCAGGAGATTGAAAGTATTTAATCTGACTTAGTTTTTTAACAACATATTTGGATCGATAGTTTGCACCATTTGAATACGCTGATCTGCATAAATATCGGTATACGGCGCAAGGATGCGCATAAAGCGATCGAAATACAACATTTGCTTAAATAACAACGCGAAGTCGCGCGGAAAACGGATACCATGGCGCTCACCGACCTGCACCATATCCATCATAATGTCGTTTAAGTCAGCAGGATTGGAAGTCAACAGTTCTTGCGGATCAGCCAACATGACACCACTAAATAAACGCTCAAGATCAGCTGCCAACACTTGTGTATCAATTTTGACTGCGGTCATGCCCATTTTCAGCATGTTTTCAGCCATGAGAATGTAATCGGTCTTTTGCAGTGCATCCATAAAGGCAATACATGCTGTCCAGACTTCTGGTTTCAGTTGGCCCACAATACCGAAATCAATAAAACCGACACGACCATCATCCAGTAACATCAGGTTGCCGGCATGTAAGTCCGCATGAAAACTGTTGCATAGCATGAGGCTACCGAACCATGTATTCATTGCTGTTACAAGCACTTGAGAAGGATCTTTTGCAACTTTCTTAACAACATCAAAGTCAGTCAGTGGTACGCCATATAAGCGTTCCATGGTCAGCACGCGACGGGTTGAGTACTGATGATAAACTTTTGGTGCCGTTGCAGCGTTGTTTTTGGTGACATTTAAGTAGTTAATAAAATCATCTAAATTTTGTGCTTCTTCAATAAAGTCCACTTCACGCACCATGCGGACTTTAATTTCTTCCACAATATCTGCAAGTGAAGCGAATTTAATTTTGGGTACAACTTTTTCAAGTAACTTGGTCGCCCAATGCAGTACGTTTAAGTCGGTATATAAAATGGTTTCTACACCCGGCTTTTGTACTTTAATCACAACATTTTCGCCACTCACTAAAGTAGCTGCATGTACCTGTGCAATCGATGCCGAAGCCAGAGGCGTCTCATCAATAGATGCAAAAATTTCACTTAAATTACGCCCTGCAAATTCAGACGCCAATACTTGTTGCACATAGCTAAAAGGCAAAGATGGCGTTTGATCCAGACAGCCTTGAAATTCTTCAACATATTCACGCGGAAACAAAGAAGGCGTACTGGCAATAAACTGCCCTAATTTAATATAGGTTGAACCCAAAGATTCAAAAGTTTCACGCATTAATTTTGCGTTACTGGGTTTTTCTGTTGCGTATTTAATGCCAGCTTTCGCGGCAACGACTGCTGTCTCACCCATACGAGCGACAGAGCGAATTCCATCTAACCAGATATTGTTTTTCATAATGTCGGAGTAAAAAATGATTGAGGTGAGTTTAACAAAAAAATCGTACTGTGCAGCTTTAGATTGCCTGACAAATTGGACAATTCAAATCTTTTTCAAAAGCCAATAAACGTTGCTTCATGCTCAGTCCATCCCAAAGTATTAACTTTTGCTTTAAAGGTGTACGCCCCAAACCCAGATATAACAAGGCATGATGGGCTTGTAAGCTCGCCATGACATTCGGCGTCGTGGCTAAAACACCTGAGTCTGCACAGCGTAGACTTTCTGAGGCATGTTGTTCTTTGGGAAATAAACATTCATAACATGCCGAATCGCCTTCAACCATAAACAGTTGTCCTTGAAAACCAATGGCAGACGCACTGATTAAAGGCACATGATATGTTTGACAGACCGCATTGACCAAATAGCGCGTGGTAAAATTATCACAGCCATCTAACACCAAATCTTGTGTCTCAATTAAAGCATCGGCATTATCTAGATCGAGTTGAGTTGTATGTGCAATCACACGAATATGCGGATTGATGCTATGTAAACGCTTGGCCAATATTTCAGCTTTATAAAAACCGACATCCTGTTCGGTATAGGCAATTTGTCGTTGTAAATTGCTGATTTCAATTTGATCCGCATCGATCAAGCTAATTTGACCCACGCCTGCACGTGCAAGTAATTCGGCTGTGGTGCAACCAATTCCTCCACAACCAACTATCAGCACATTGGCGAGTTTTAATTTTTCTTGTGCCTCTAAGTCCCAACCATCAAGCAGAATCTGACGACTATATAGATGCATTTCATCATCGCTTAATTCCATGTCTGAATCATACGGTGTCACTGACTGTCTATCCTTGTGTGAGAGGCGATGTAGATGCTGAGTATAGTCAAATTTAACCAAGCATTCAGCAATGGCATTGGATAATGCTGTTTATTTCACCAAAGCTTCTACTGTATGCTGGTTTATCTTTTGTGCTCAAATTACTTTTGACTTCATCAGGCACATAAACAAAACATGAATCACTAAAATTAGAATAAAATAAGTTTAAAAAATTAAATAAATATTTGAAATTTGACATATTTTTTATTCAAGCTATGATGACTCAGTATTCTAAAAAATAATCGACGCCATGAATGTTTAACGAATACAGGGTTAGCTGTGAGTGCCTCATAACCGCAGCAGTAAACAATAGCCTTCCTACTATGTGTTTACGGACATTGGGAAAGACTAAACTGCAAGCTTTTTGCGTCAGATGACGTTTTGAATGTTTGGAGTGCCTTATGATTATGCGATCTTTCAAGCAGTTATTTTGTCAGCATCATTTTACTGAATATAAGATGATGCATTTGAATATTGCGAAATGCCTGAAGTGTGGAATTCAATTTCCACATGGCCATCAAAAAAACCGCCACTAATGAACTGAACCCCAAATCTTGGACAGTTTAGTTAACAACAGGATTGAGTTCTGAATTGAACAGGGCTCAATCCTTTTAAATTTAGTTGTATTCTTTCATGATTATAATAATGGATGTAATCATGAATTTGTTGTTCTAATTCCTCGATACTTTTGGGTTTCTCAAGATAAATCGTCTCTGATTTTAATGTCCCAAAGAAATTCTCCATCAAAGCATTATCCCAACAATTTCCTTTTCTACTCATACTCTGCTTAATATTATTCTGTTTAAGAATCTTCCTAAACTGACTCATTTGATAATGCCAACCTTGGTCGGAATGTAGCATAAGCTTATATTTGCGTATGCTGGGTAATTGGCCTATTGCTTGATCAAGCATGTCTTTAACAAATGCAAATACTGGGCGTCTGGAAAGTGTATAACTCACAATTTCATTGTTGTAACAGTCTAAAATTGGGGATAAATACAGCTTCGTATCCGCAACTTTAAATTCCGTTATATCTGTCAGCCAACGCATATTCGAGTGTTTCGCTTTAAATCTACGTTTGAGTTTATTTTTAACTATTTTGTTCGATGTACCTTTGTAAGAATTGTATTTCTTACGTCGAATTAATGATGTTAAACCTTGAATTTTCATGAGTTTGGCAATTAATTTGTGATTATGCGTAATTCCTTGCTGTTTTAAAGCTAAGGTAATTCGCCGATAACCATATCTACCTTTATGTTGATGGTAAATTTGATGAATTTGCTGTTTTAGCTCTGCATATTTATCGGTCACATCAAGCTTTACCTTGTGATAATAGAAGCTACTTTTGGCTAAATTACCGATAGATAACAGTAAAGGTAATGGAAAATCTTTACTTAAATCATGAATCAGCCTTGCTTGTTGGTCTTTTTTGGGGGATTCAGCAAGGCATCGAGCTTTTTTAGGTAAGCATTCTCGGCACGTAAATATTGTAATTCACGTTGAAGTTCAGCATGTGTTTTTTCATGATCAGGCTTATTAACAATACGCCAATCTCAACTTTTAATTAATTTTTCCAACTGTAAAGGAGGATTACCTAATTGAGAATTTAAAACGACTGA
>NZ_JBLZXR010000075.1:0-2588 GCF_050285345.1 Acinetobacter sp. | reverse complement strand
AGACCGACAATCGTTTAAGTTCTTTATCCGACATAGACACCAACATATCAAACCGTCCGCTAAGAAAATTGCAAAAGCGCATATTCTAAAAGCGGACATTTTTACTTTGGAGAAACCGGACATTTCTACTTTGGGCTTACAAGTGCACTTCGTATAACAGCCATTATGTTAAATGGATGTAGAAATAATAAAATTCTAATTTTTTAGATATCGCAAGAAGCCAGCATTAATGCTGGCTTTCTTTAAATTAGAAACTATACGTTATTCCTAACTTCGCAGTGCGGGGCTGCCCTGGGTAAACATAACGATTGAAAGCACTATCGTCATATTCTTTGTTAAAGATATTTTTGATATCAAAGCTTAAACGTACATCTTTATTCCAATCGTAATAAGAAATCAGATCCGTTGTCGCATAGCTTCCCATGTTGTAGGTGTTATTGGCAGTTTGTCCTTTTCGACTACCGACATAACGTTGATTCACGCCTAAGCCTAAACCATTTAATGCACCTGATTTAAACTCATAAATACTTAAAAGGTTAAATGAATCTTGAGGAATATTGGCTAAACGTGTGCCTTTTTCCAAAGTATTGTCTTTACTTACAGCTGCATCGACATAAGAGTAATTACCAATGATTTTCCATTCAGACGTGATATTACCTACAAGACTTAGATCAATGCCTTTACTAGTGACTTCACCCGCAGCAATGCTTTTCGTTGAATCTAGTGGATCTAGAGTTAAAACATTTTCTTTTTTCACATAATATATTGCGGTGTCAAAAGAAAGCTGGTTGTCCAATAGTGTATATTTTGAACCAATTTCATAAGAAACACCTTCTTCAGGATCGAAACCTTTATTGTTGCGGTCAGCACCAGAATTTGGCTTAAACGATTTACTAATATTGCTATAAACCGTAAGTTGATCTGTAAGATCATAGGTCAGACCAACTCGAGGGATAAATGCATTATTATCGGTCGACCATGACGTGTTATTTACAAAGTTATTGTAATCTTGCTTATAGTTTTCAAAACGCATTGCAATCAGTGTGTTTAAACGATCCGTAATACGGATTTGATCTTGCACAAAGAATGCTTGGCTTTTCAATTGCTCACTATCATGTGTGGTCACATTCACCAATTCTGGTAATGGCTGTGTGTTGTAAGGTTGATTGATATTTAAATCAAAACTATCCCTCGAACGGATAATATAAGATTTGAAGTCATAATCTTCAAACTCAATACCCGAAATTAGAGTGTGCTGTAAATTGAATAGATTGAAATTACCAACAATATTGGCTTGAAAATTCTTATCAATCCAATCCAAGTTACGCCAGTTATAGTTACGTGTAATCACTTCACCATTGGTATTTGCTTTGATGCCATTCGCTTCAACAGCATAACCATGTAGGTTTCCATTTAAATATTGAGTGCCAACATTCA
The DNA here is from genome assembly GCF_050285345.1 of Acinetobacter sp. Lineage (GTDB taxonomy): Bacteria > Pseudomonadota > Gammaproteobacteria > Pseudomonadales > Moraxellaceae > Acinetobacter. Next base: position 1,151 of record NZ_JBLZXR010000075.1, on the reverse strand, counting down.
ATTTCCATGCTTCATTCAGCGCATGTTCAATTCGGAACTGTAGCATGTCGTTATTGTTATATAGGCGATTGCGATCTTTGCCTGATTCCCACCAATAGTCTGATGAGTCGAATGAGGTTTTCTGTTGCCCATCATAACGGGTAAAACCACGGTCTAGGGCATGTTGATTACGTAAAAAATCGGCCTCTAGCGTAAGTTTGGTCGTATCCGAAGGCGTCCATTGCAATACAGGTGCAATATTCCAGCGTTTGGTATCTACGTGATCTCGATAGGTATCGCCATTTTCACCCATCAAATTTAAACGGTAAGTCAGGCTTTTATCTTCTGTTAATGCGCCTGTGGTATCCACAGTGCCACGGTACAAACCTTCCTCATCCACATTTAAACCTAAAGTGGTTTTTCGTTCAGCTTGAGGTGTTTTGCTGACCACATTGAATGTACCACCTGGATCACCACGACCATATAAACTTGATGATGCCCCTTTTAATACTTCAACACGTTCAACGGTACTACTATCAGGCGCATTCGGGTAACCACGGTTAATTGGGAAACCATTACGGTAATATTCACCACTGGTAAATCCGCGCGAAGTAAAAGTCGTTAAACCTTGCCCGCCAAAGTTATTTGCACGTCCTACTCCTGCAACATCTAATGCTTCCGATAAACGCGTTGCTTGAATATCTTTTAATACAGCTTCTGGAACAACGGTTACAGCTTGAGGTGTTTCTTTCAGTGTCGTATTGGTACGAGTTGCAGCACTGGAAGCACTGACTTTATAAGATTTTTCAGTATCTTTTGTTACTTGCAAGGTAATAGAAGGTAACGTGATGATTTGATCACTTGCAAAGACTGACATTGCACAGCTAAGTGGAAGGAGGCTTGGTAATAAACAATGTTTGAACACAAGGATGTTTCACTAAAATTTGATGGGAATGATTATATTTCGCAACTTATCAAAGTACACATTAAATTTTTCTTTTTTCAGTTTTATATCTTATAACTCTTATATATAAACTATTATCTAATTTTAAACTTTTTCTAAAATTAACATAATACACCTTATACGAAGTGCTCTGTTAGAACCCATTTAAAGTGTCTATATTCTCACCAATAAAAATGTCTGGTTTATGATGATTTTTATCACCATGGAC
>NZ_JBLZXR010000074.1:0-14220 GCF_050285345.1 Acinetobacter sp. | reverse complement strand
TCAACAAGTTTTAATCAACATCACCGCCGATGGATGTGCATTCTACAGCATTTCCAACCCAACGCAACACCTTTTTTAAAAACATTTTTTCGTATGTTTATTTAATAAACTTAATAACCAATAAGCATATGTTTTATATAAATAATTTATTTCAAGAAAAATTTAATTTAAATTTATCCGCACAATAAATCAATTTAAGCATTTGTTTTTATTGAATTTAACTTTATTTAAATTCAAAAAAGCAGACCAAAGTCTGCTTTTTTGTTTAAATTTAGCTCGAATTAAAACTTCATAGACACTCGTGCCCAATAATTTCGACCAATATTATTAAATTGTTGATCGGTTGGAAGCCCTGTTCCTGATGCCCCCATTTTATTTAAGTGTTCGGTATAGGCTTTATCCAAGACATTATCAATGCCTAGTGATACATCTACAGCATCATTTACATGATAAGTACCATTTAAAGACAGCGTGCCAAAACCTGCACTTTTTTTATGATCATAACCAACGATATTACCTTCTTGTTTACTAATGCGGTTTTGACCATCAACCAAACGCCAGTAAGCACCCAAAGTATAGTTATCTTGGATATAGCGTAAATTTACCCGAGCCTCTAAAGGTGAGATTTGCGGTAATGGCGTATTATCTGTGGTATTTTCACCCCACGCATACATGGTACTCACATCTGCTTGAATCGCATCTGTAAATTGATAGCCAATCCCAGCTTCTGCACCTGCAATGGTTGCGTCGACATTTTTTGAGTTTGCAGCATTCACTCCATGACCTGTTTGTTTATTCGGATCATATTGCAACAAAATAAAGTCTTGCACTAATCCAGCATATCCCGATACCCATGAAGTCCATGCTCCATGTTGATGCTGATAACCCAAATCTAGTTGTAAGGTTTTTTCATTACTTAAGTTTTTAAATGTCGAAGCAGCATTAGCATTTAAATCCGTTTTAAATAATTCCCAGTAATCTGGCACACGCTCAACATAACCTAATCCAATATAGGTTTTACCATCATCATGCTCAGGATGTGTATTTTCAAAACGAATAAAGGCGTTTGCTAAGGTTTCCTGACGACTATGACTCATTTTTATCGCATCAATCTCCACCTGATCAATACGCAATCCTGTAATGAGCTTGTTATCACCACCTAGGTCATAACTTAATTCACCGAAACCACCATAAGAATGAAACTCCATGTCTGTGGTGACAGGACTATTCATGTGTGACATTGTCGCGTGATACATGCCGCCTGCATGTTTGTTATTCTGGGTATCTATACCCGTAACGAGCTGCAACTTTTCCCACTCACTACTTACAGCCAAGCGTCCATTTAAAGTACGACGTGTAACTGTCATTGCCTTATTTGGTTCATTTACAGTCCGCAAACTAAAATTATCCATGACATGATCATTAAAGCTATAGTTCACCTGTGCTTCAATTTTCTTAATCACCTCAGTGACATTCTTTTTCTCGACTCGAAGCCCCAAGCTTTCGCGGGCAAATTGTGAACCATCCATCATTCGGCCCGCGTACACCGCCTCACCATCAGCTTTGCCACCTGTTAGTTCTACCCAAGTATCTTCATTTGGTGTCCAGCCTAAAGCGACATCAGCATTCCAGCGCTCCCAATCCGACGGCACCGTGGTGCCATTTCCATCTTGATAACTATCAGATACCGAACGGTTAGCATTCAGGCGGATATACTTTTTCTCATCCCCGATTGCAGTTTCTACATTATGGTCTAAGCGCCCATAAGACCCCATGAGTACACTGGCCTGACCACGATAGTTTTGATCAGCGTCGAATTGTTCAGGCTTACGCTCAAACAACACTGTTGCCGCAGAACCGGTATTGGCATATTGCACCGTCTGCGGCCCTTTAATCACCGAAATACGGTCATAGCTTTCAGGTGAAATATAAGAAGTCGGCGAATCCATTCGACTTGGACAAGCCCCGAGATTTTCCGTACCGTCAGTCAGCACTTTAATGCGCGAACCGAACATGCCACGGAAGGTCACATCACCATTGGTCCCTGCCCCACTTTTTACCGCACTAAAACCGACAATACTTTTTAAATAATCTGCCCCGTCACTGGCCGGAATAGGCTGAATCGGCTGTTTTGGATTGGCACGTACAATCAGTCCATTGGCATCATTGCCTTGATGCGCCGTGACCACAATGGGAGCCAGAGTTTGTACGGCATTTTTATCTGATCGATCAGAATCCATGTCATCGGCAAAAGCGACGTTTGAATAGCAGGCAACACAAATTGCAGCCGCAAGAGGCTGTAGAAAGAATTTAGGCTGAGCCATTTTTTTATCTCACTGAATACATAAATATAGGCATGCCAGAGTCCATCAAGACCCAAGCAAAAAATGTCGAATTTATGCAACCAGTGGCGGGGCTCGCCCTTGAGGAATTAAAAAGAGTTGCTGAAGAACAAACCAAACATGTTTAAAGGCTTTTTGGAACGCCATTAAACGGATTTGGACCCGATCTAATACTTCTTTGACTTCGAGTTCAGGAGGCAAAACCAAATTACCATACACAGTACAGTACTGACATTGATGACTGGCATCATGTTCATGGCCTGAATGGTCTAAGCTGCTTGAGTCTTGGTGAACGGAATATTGATGAGGTGAATGCTGTGAGGCATGTTCAGTATGAACAGAAGGTAACAAAAGTGCACGCGTAATGGTTTCACACACCGGAGCAACCTGATATTGCTTCGGCAGTAAAGGCTGTAAAAATACAGCAATTTGTAAAAATACTGCTGCAAAGGACAGCAACAGTCCACTACGTAACGGCAAAGGCAAACCCTAAAATCTGTCTGTGGCAAGTATAACAAAGCCCAATCGAAATTGGGCTTAGATTACGCATTTTTCAGTTTCCGCAATTAGCGTTTTACCGCAACTTTGTCTTTTTCACGTTGACGCACTAATTTTTCGACTTTATCTCGTGCGCGCTGACGCTTTAAAGGCGATAAATAATCGACAAATAATTTGCCATTTAAGTGATCCATTTCATGTTGAATACAAACTGCGAGAAGTCCGTCCGCTTCAACTTCAAATGATTGACCTTCAAGGTTAATTGCCTCAATTTTTACGCGTGACGGGCGCTCAACTTTATCGTATATTTGAGGCACTGATAAACAGCCTTCTTCATAGGGCTGCGTCTCTTGCGTCAATGGCGTAATTTTGGGGTTAATAAACACCATGGGTTGATCTTTTTCTTCAGATAAATCCATGACTATCAGCTGAATATGGTGATCTACCTGTGTTGCTGCCAGGCCAATTCCCGGTGCTTCATACATAGTTTCAAACATGTCGGCTGCTAACTGACGAATTTCATCAGTAACTTCTTCGACTGGTTTTGCAATGGTACGAAGACGGGGATCGGGGAAACTTAAAATAGGTAATAAGGCCATACGACGTCCTCACTTATGCCATTGATCAAAAAACAAAATGAAGGAATGCTTCATCAAAAAATTGTGTGTAATATCGTTATTATAACGCAACTACATACATAATTTTAGGAATTATGATAATGAAAAAGGTTTTGAAGGGCATGCCAACTTTTAGTGCCTTGGGGTTTAAAAAACAATTATTGGCACTTACCGTGTGTGTAAGTGTGGGGATGGGCATGGTCAGCATTGCAGAAGCTGCTCCTGCTCGCAACGTCAATCCACCTTCCTTAAAAGCGGGTGCGCCGCAAGTCTATGTGGTGAAAAAAGGCGATACACTTTGGGATATCTCAAAACGCTTTTTGAAAAATCCAGTGCGCTGGCCTGAAATTTGGGCAAGCAATAAACACGTGAAAAACCCACACTGGATTTTCCCCGGTGACCGTTTATTGATGTGTACCTACAACGGTCAACCGATCATTGGTAAAGATGAGGGTGATGGCTGTGAAGGGATTATCCGTCGTTATACCGGTGGGACGAAACTACAACCACAAGTTCGCGTTGAGTCACTCAACAGTGCGATTCCTATCATTCCTTTGGAATATATCAAGCAATGGCTTGAGCGCAGCATGATTGTGGCGAATGATTCACTTGAAGGGACACCATACATTTTAGGTACAGCCGATCAACGCGTATTGGCGGCCAAAGGTCAAACCGTGTATGCACGCGGTCAAGGCATGCAAGTCGGTCAACGTTATGCGGTATATCGTGAAGGCGAACCGTACCTGTTCACCGATGCCAATGGCAAAAAATACAATGCAGGACTTGAGCTGACTCAAGTGGCTTCAGGTGTTGCTGTTCGTGGTAAAAATGACATTACGACATTGGAACTGACCGATACCTATAATGCTGAAGTTCGTCGTGGTGATCGTGTCCTGCCTGAATATGATCCAATGCTACCAACCCTGTTCTACCCAACCAATGCTGACAATGTCACTGCTGACGGCAGCATTGTGCGTGTGATGGGCTCAATTGGTACCGCTGCAGTTCACAGTGTAGTGACGATTGACCGAGGTAGTTTACAAGGTGTTCAATCGGGTCATGTCTTTAGCGTGAACCAAAAAGGTGAGATCGTAACCGATCCAAAAACCAAAGAACGCATTCAACTTCCAGGCCAGCGCATTGGTAATATCATGGTGTTCAAAACCTTTGATAACTTAAGTTATGCTTATGTCCTTGAAAGTGAATTGCCAATTAAAGTCGGTGCAAGCATTCAGCCACCACTGATGGATGACTAATCCTACTATTAAAATTTTGAAATGAGGCTGAACTTCAGCCTCATTTTATTTCCCTATTCTAAAAAAAGAAGACAGATTTAAAGGTCTCGTTATGCTCCATTCATTTAGTGCTGTGCAGTTAGATTACATTCGCTTATGGTTTCTGGTTCAGCATTCGCTGACGAGTTTCTATAAAATTCAGCAACACTACCCTACTTTGCAACATGCACTGACTGCTGACCAATACAGTACATGGCAAAAGTTAGGCATTCATAAAAATCACCTACAACGTTTTCAAGAGTTTCATCGCGATACGGGTCAACAACAATTCCAACACTGTCTGAAACAAATTGAAAGCAGCTGTGATTTTGTACTGATCGATTGTGATCCAGCTTATCCGCAGCAGCTCCGCCCTTATACTAATAAGCCACCAATTTTATTCGGCCAAGGTCATCTGCAAGCTTTAATGCAGCCGCAAATTGCGATTGTCGGTAGTCGTAAACCCAGTACGCAAGGGCGACAAGTGGCCTATGATTTTGCCTATTACCTCAGTGAGCAAGGCTTTTATATCAATAGCGGGTTGGCACAAGGAATTGATGAAGCGGCTCATCGCGCTGCATTACAAAATCATCACACTATTGCTGTAATGGCGACAGGTCTAGATCAGACTTACCCAAGTTCACATCAAACTTTACGCCAAGATATTGTCAGACATGGCGGAACCATCATCAGTGAATTTCTACCCAATACTCCGCCCTTGCAGCACAATTTCCCGCGACGCAATCGTATTGTCAGTGCTTTAAGTTTGGGGGTGATTGTTGCCGAAGCAGCATTAAAAAGTGGTTCACTGATTACCGCCCAACTTGCAGCAGAACAAGGTAAAACGATTTTTGCCATTCCAGGGCATATTTACAGTGAACATCATCAAGGTTGTCATCAACTGATCCGAGAAGGTGCAATTTTAATTGATCATCCACAGCAAGTGATTGAGGATTTGGCTCTTGCTACACAATGGCAAGCCACTGAAGCCAAACAGAGCTTGAGTAGCGATGTGGAACTTGTTCCAACGCCTTCACCCGCCGAAATTCCAGAGCACTTGTTACCTGTCTATCGCGCCTTGGATTGGGTCGGTCAGGACTTAGATCAACTCTCAATTCAACTCAACATCGATACCGCGACGCTGATCAGCCAACTGATGGAATTAGAACTGCTGGGCTTTGCCACACAACAAGCTGGCCATTACTTACGTTGTCGAATGGGTAAATTAGGTTCAGAATAGTCGATTGTCGAATTAAATAAGGTCAATTGGAAATGATTACCACCTCTGTTGCTGAAGCAGCTTCCTGTCTCAAAAAAGGTCAGGTTCTGGCATATCCTACAGAGGCAGTTTGGGGCCTAGGATGTGACCCGTATAATGAGCAAGCCTTTCATGAAATATTACGCCTCAAACAACGTCCAATCGAGAAGGGGGTAATTTTATTGGCAGCCAATGTGGCCCAAGTCGAACCCTTATTAACAGGTTTAACTGCCGAAATGCGTGCGAAAGTCATTGCCTCATGGAGCAATCGTAAACCCAATGAGCGTGCTACCACGTGGTTACTGCCCGCGGGTGACCATATCCCGACTTGGATTAAAGGCAATCATCCCAAAGTCGCAGTGCGTGTGACCACACATCAGTTATGTGTTGCACTCTGCCAAGCCTTTAATGGCTTTATTGTTTCTACCAGTGCCAATCCAGCAGGACTTGAACCTGCCCGCTCCTTGCAAGAAGCCAATCAGTACTTTGCTAACCAATTGGATTATTTAAATGGTGATTTAGGACTCAGCCGAGAACCGAGTCAAATTATTGATGCTGAAACAGGTGAAATCATCCGCGCATAAGCGTGGATGTTGTTTATATCACTGAATACTTTTCTAAATAACAGGCAAAAAAAAGCTCAGCCATATAGGGATGGCTGAGCATAAAAAAGGATGTGTATTAATCACATCCAGAGGGTCTTGCAATCTCTGAGTAAATGTCAAGTAATTAGCTCATCACTTACGATGAAAGTATTATGTTATATTTTTTAATATTAAACAAATAGATTTTTTATATAAGAAAAAGTGTTACTCATAATTTTACTTTAATATTAATAACAACTTATTCAAAATATGTATCTATTTTTAATTGAATTTTAAGACAAATAATCGTTTTTTTAATATAAAAATGCGCTAAAAATTACCATTTTCAAAGATTTAATCTCTAAAAACCCGAATTTAAATGAATAAGTTTTAATCAACTTTTCCAATATTTTATTCAAATATTCAGCCCAATTATTTCCGTTGAGCCAAAATCACCCCGATAACAGCCATGGCTGTGCCGATTGTGTGATACAGCATCCATTGTTCAGCCAACCAGAAATACGCAATTACAGCGGTAACAACTGGCATGAGGTTCATAAAAATACTGGTGCGATTGGGTCCCAAATGCTGTACCGCCAACATCCAAACCAAAGGTGCCACGAGAGACGGAAAAACGCCTGCATAAAACACACTGGATGCATTTTGCATATTAAGAGCATCAAGTCCGAGATATAGTACAAAAGGTAAGTGATAAACCAAAGCAAAGAAAATTTGCACATACAGGCTTAATAATAACGGAATCTGCAATTGCCATTTCTTTAAAAACACCCCATAAAAGGCGTAAAAGAACACAGCAAAGATCATCATAATGTCGCCAAGATGACCGCCCATCGTCAACAAATTGGCAAAATCTCCTTTTGCCACCACAAAGAGCAAACCGACAAAGGAAATACCACAACCGATTAAGGCATAGCGACTGGGAATATCTTTCAGCAAGAGCAAAGATACCGCAATCGTAAAGACGGGAATAAAGGCATTAATGATGCCCATATTGGTCGCCGTCGTATAATGTGCTGCGGTATACCCTAACCCTTGATAGAGCACCATGCCAAAAGCACTGAGCACCGCCAATTGTCGCCAATGCTGCGTAATCAACCTACGTTGCTGCCAAACGGTTTTCAGCATAAAAGGTGTCAAAATCAGAAAGGCAATCAACCAACGATAAAAGCTGATACTGACTGGAGAAATATAGTCCGTCACATAGCGAGTGACCACAATATTTAAGGACCAAATAAACACCGCAATCAAAGGCAGAAGGATCGCAAACTTTGCTCCTCGCGATTGAACCATCATGCCTCACTCCTTTTGCAGATTATTTAGAACACTATTTTAGTTTAGGTATTTTGCGTAACGTCTGATTTAATTGAAATACATAATTTCAGACATTTGTACTGAAGTTAGGACATTATTTTGAATAGGTATGCGACCTTGACGATTGAACAGCAGATTGAAATTTTTGAAGCACATTACACCGCGACAGACACGGTCTATCCGCACAGTTGTATTTGGGGGGACTTTAATTTTTGTTTAAACGGTGTGTTTGAATATGAAATACAGGGACAACATCATTTATCGCCTGCCAGTTACGGATTATGGATTCCACCGCATACTGAACATTGCTCTACAGCCATTGATGATCAACCGATTCATTATGTTGCTATCCGTCTTGCTCCGCATCTATGTACCCAATTTCCCAAACAAACTGAAGTCTTCAGTATTCAGCCCTTTTTTCGGCTTTTGGTTCAAGAAATTCTACATTTTCCGCACACGCAGAGTGATATTCAACCATATCGACATTTACTACAGGTACTTCTAGATCAACTCCGTACCGCCCCCAAGCATCACCATTATTTACCCCCAAGCCATAATGTCATTTTAAAACCGATCTTGGCATTTTTATCACAAGTGGAAAATTTCCAATTGAGCTTACAGCAATGTTTGGCCCATTTTCCCCTTAGTGAGCGGCAGTTACTGCGTTTAAGCCAAACTGAGTTAAATATGAGTCTCTCCGAATGGCGAAATCGCGCCAAAATCATTTATGCCATTCAACAACTGAGATCGGGCCAATCAATTAAAGCCTTAAGTTTCGAATTAGGCTATCAACACAGCTCAAGCTTTATTGAGTTTTTTAAACGATATACCGGTAAAACCCCGAGCCAACATCGCGCTTAAACGGACGTATACACGCACCTTAACCTTTTAAATTTTGACAAAAATAAATAAAAACTTATTGCTCCAAATTGAAAAAAAGTTGTGTTGCTTACAGAAGTGATCTTGGTTTCTGTAAACATGACTTTTGAAGAGCAAAGGAAAGAAGTTCTCTAAAATAAAATAACCCAATGCCCTTGCTCAGAAAAATGACAGGTTGACAAAAATTATGCGAAAAGCGGGTCTATAAAGGCTTGCCGTAATCCAATTTTCCCTTTAAAACAAGGATGAAAGGCACAACTTCAATTAGGAACGAATATGTCAGCTTCAGTCTACGATATCCCGGTCAAAACCATTTCAGGCGAGAATACCACCTTAAACCAATATCAAGGCAAAGTGTTATTACTGGTCAACGTGGCTTCTAAATGTGGTTTAACCCCGCAATATGAAGGCTTAGAAAAACTCTATACCGAGAAAAAAGCGCAAGGTTTCGAAGTTTTAGCCTTCCCTGCTAACAACTTTTTAGAACAGGAACCGGGCTCTGAAGCAGAAATTCAAACTTTTTGCTCCACTACCTACAATGTCGATTTTCCATTATTTTCAAAAATTTCTGTGGCTGGCGCAGATAAACACCCACTGTATCAAACCCTTACCCAAGCGATTCCAGAACGTATCGGTGAAGGCCCATGGTGGCAGGATCTGGTTGAATATGGCCTAACCCCGAACCCAAAACCCGAAGTACTGTGGAATTTTGAAAAATTCTTGGTCAATAAAAATGGTGAAGTGGTTGCACGTTTTGCGCCAGATATTCAGGCAGATGATGCACGTATTGTGGATGCCATTAATGCTGAATTAATCAAATAAGCACCTAAAAGCTCCCCCTTAAAGCTCAAACGCCCAATGAAGATTCAATGGATCTTCATTGGGCATATCAAAAATATCTATAATATAATACAATAAGTTATCCTAAAAAATTAGTCTTCGATGCATTTAACGCTACCAACTGCACTCCCACAAATGATGAGCAAGCAAAGTTTTGTTATTGCTTTGCAACAATCTATTTTTAATTCACATTCTGACCCTATATTGACTCTATATCGATCAAACATAGTGACGAATCAATGAAAAAGCTTTTGCAGAATGCCATCCTTCCTTTTGCCATGTTTAGTGGTGTATTGGTGCTGATCGGTTGTGACCCTGCAACAGCACCTGGGCAAGACATTCAAACCTCTGCTGAAGACGTTGAATTATCCACTACGACTCCATCTGAGCGTCATGAAGTAACTGAAACTGAATCAGCGACTCAGCAACAAAATCTAAAAAGCGGCAATATGTTTTACATTGTCCGTGATGTCGCCGACATGCAATTGAAAGCGGGCAGCTATGTTGAGCAATTGAAACAAACCCAAAGCGATATTGAAACGGCGGTCAATAGCCAGGATCCGATTCAACTGCAAAAGGCAGCCAATCAACTACAACAACAATTGAAAGGTTTTAATCAGGCACTCAGTGGACTGAACCTAAAAAGTACTGAAATCGATGATATTCGCAGCAATTTACAAGCTGCCAATCAGCAAGTTTTAGCTTCACCCTTTTTAAATGGTCAAATAGATTTAACCCAAGTGGATATTCAGAAAATTAAAAATCAAATGGGCAATATCCAACTGGAGATGGTGAAACTTGCCAGCATGATCATTTCAGATCATTCAGCTCAAGACAAAAATTCATCCGAAAGTTAATTTTTTTCAGCTCTAAACATGCAAGACAGACCTTTTCAATCATACCGAACTGGTCTGTCTTGGTTTTGCTCTATGTTAGGTTGCTATGAAATTTTGCATTAAAGCCGCATATCAACCACGATACGGCCATCAATTTTACCCTTTTCCATACGATCAAAAATATCGTTGATATTTTCGAGCGGTTCAACATGAATATGCGCTCTGACTTTACCACGCGCGGCAATATCTAGCGCTTCTTTTAAATCCAGACGTGTCCCAACAATTGAACCACGTACCGTAATTCCCTCCAGCACCATATTAAAGATCGACAAGTCAAAAGTTCCGAGTGGCAAACCATTTAAGACCATCGTACCACCACGACGTATAATCGACACGGCTTGTTCAAAAGCTTTCGGAGAGACCGCCGTCACCAAGACACCATGACAACCTTCACCCGTTGCCTGCAATACCGCCTCTTTCACATCGGTTTTTAAGGCATTAATGCCGACATCGGCGCCGAGATTTTTTGCCAATTCAAGTTTTGAGTCATCAACATCAATTGCCACGACATTAAAGCCCATTGTTTTGGCATATTGCACCGCCACATGACCTAGACCGCCAATCCCGGAAATGGCGACCCAATCCCCAGTTTTGGCCTCGGTCATTTTCAATCCTTTATAAACAGTGACACCAGCACATAGAATAGGTGAGATTTCCAATAGATCGACACCTTCAGGAATCACACCCACATAATCACCATCTGCTAAGCAATATTCTGCAAAGCTGCCGTTGACCGAATAGCCTGAGTTCTGTTGTTGTTTACATAAGGTTTCCCAGCCCGCGTAGCAATGATCACAATGCCCACACGCTGAATATAACCAAGGAATCCCGACGATATCACCAACTTTTAAATGTTCAATCCCTTCGCCAATTTCAACCACTTCACCTACCCCTTCGTGCCCGGGGATAAAAGGTAAAGTGGGCTGAACAGGCCAATCACCATGCATGGCATGTAAATCGGTATGACAGACACCTGTCGCGATAATTTTGACCAAGACTTTGCCTGGTGTGACTTTAGGAATTTCGACTTGTTGTATTTGTAGTGGTTGATTAAATGCAGTCACTACGGCTGCTTTCATTGTTGCCATATTTATTCTCTCCATCTTATACGTGTTGAGATTATTTTTTAAACAACCTAACTCTACTATAGAGGAAGAATAAATTGGTCAGCGTGATGAATTTGTAAGCAATTCTCTCGGTTTGCTACTTCTTGTGATTCACTGCCTGATGAGCGGTTTATCGACCACACATCACAAAATGTCATGCTGCAAATTCACAATATTTTTAATCTAAAACTTTCCGCATTATTGATAGACCATATCAAAAACAATTGAAAAACATAAAGTTTTTAAGCATGTAAAATTTCTCCACCAAAAAATGAACAACTTTCTCTTTTTCCTACTTTAAAATTGGGCAAACTCATAGGTATTACAGTTTTTATCTTGTCCAAGTGCACGTTGCACATCTTGCTTAAAACGGGCTTGGGCAAAATGATATTTGGCTGGCAGAAACAGGGTAATTCGAGTTTTGTCAGCTCCCATCCCCTCCACCAACATTTTATGTAGAAAAGCACCATTTTCTGTACGCGCCATCAACGTGCCTTGCTCTAAATGTTCTTCCAGTCGATTGTCGGTATACACATAAGCTTCTGCTGAAGTGAACGCCACACAGTGATTATAGGCTTGTCTTAGATTACGAAAAGCGGACAGATATGGAATTTCAAGTTCTGTACTGATGCCATTATCTACCGATTCCGCTACCAATGCGGCTTCAGTCGCGACATTTGGTGTCGTGACATATTGGCTTTGACAGGCAAGCAGCGGCGTTGCTAGCAACAAACATAAACATAATCGAAGTACGTACATAAAAAGTTTTGACCTATTTTGTTGTTATTGGCAGTGCAAGAATTGTAGCAAAAGCCTGTAGCTGCTTTAATATGCAATACAAGGCCTACAGATTTTTTCATCCACTATGCAACTGATTATTTTCACCGGTGTACAAGCATCGGGTAAATCCACATTTTATATGTTGAATTTATACCACAGTCATTTGCGTATTAATCTCGATATGCTGAAAACCCGATATCGTGAAAATATAATTTTTGAAGCTGGTTTAGTGTCTAAAACCAAAATGGTGATTGATAACACCAACCCAACACAGGCAGATCGTGCGCGTTATATTCAACGTGCGCGTGATGCAGGTTTCGACGTGATTGCTTATTATTTTGATACTGATTTGGCCAGTGCTTTAAAACGTAATAGCTATAGAGAAGGTAAAGCCAATATTCCCGAAGTTGGGATTCGAGCCACCTATAAGAAATTAGAAATTCCCTGCTATGCAGAAGGCTTCACTGAAATTTTTAAGCTTAAAATTATTGCAGATGGCGAGTTCTCAATCTTGCCGATGAACCCATAAACCACCCATAAACTACTTATTCAGCTTGTTGTTGCTGTTGCCATGTTTTAAACGCAGCTTGCATGGCTTGCCGTTCATACGGTTTAACCAAGCGACTTTCCAAAGAACTAAAATCACCTCTATAGGTTGCAGCCACCATCTCTTTTGCCAGTTCTTGAATACTGACGCGACCACGATGCTCATATTGCTGCACTTCTTCATGCGTCAATTCCACATCCCAACATGACACTACAGAACTTAGATCAACTGCAATACTTAAATAATAGTGATCAAAGTCTTGGTAAAGTTCCCAAAAGTGAGGTTCAAAAGCGATGAGATTCATAAGGCAGTATTAGGCAGTTGAATTGAATGAGAATAAATCAAAACATGAATAAAATATATGCAACTTTAGATTGATCAGTTTTTTCAAATACTTTAGGCATAAAAAAACCACCCTTTCGGGTGGCTCTTTCAATCTCAAACCGTGTCTTATTGAGCGCGGTTTTTGATTTTGCGGATGGTTTCCAACTGAGCAGCAGTTTCTGCAAGAGCAGCCAATGCAGCAGCAGCGTCCAAATCGCTCTTTTGATTTGCTAACAATTGTTCAGCTTGTTTACGAGCTTCAATAATTGCTGCTTCATCAAGGTTGTCAGCACGTACTGCAGTGTCTGCAAGTACTGTAACAACGTGCGGTTGAACTTCTAGTACACCACCTGATACATAGATTAATTCTTCTGTACCATTTTCAAGCAGAACGCGGATTGCGCCCGGCTTGAGCAAAGTTACTAGTGGCGCATGGCCAGGCATAATACCCAACTCACCACCAGCACCTTTAGCAATTAGCATAGTTACAGTGCCAGAGTACAAAGACTCTTTAACACTTACAACGTCACATTGCATAGTCGCCATGAGAATCTCCTAAATTAGGGAACTAATTAAAGTTTCTCAGCTTTAGCAATCACTTCGTCAATACCACCAACCATGTAGAACGCTTGTTCTGGGATGTGATCGTATTCACCAGCTAGAAGACCTTTAAAGCCACGAATCGTTTCTTTAAGAGATACTAATTTACCAGGAGCACCAGTAAATACTTCAGCTACGTGGAACGGTTGAGAGAAGAAACGCTGGATTTTACGCGCACGGTAAACAACCAGTTTATCTTCTTCAGCAAGCTCGTCCATACCAAGAATCGCGATGATGTCTTTAAGCTCTTTATAACGTTGCAATACGTTCTGTACAGAACGTGCAATTTCATAATGCTCTTGACCAACAACTAACGGATCTAATTGGCGTGAAGTTGAGTCTA
>NZ_JBLZXR010000073.1:0-2441 GCF_050285345.1 Acinetobacter sp. | reverse complement strand
CTGCGCATGAATTTTACTGTTCAACATCATTGGAGAAACTCATCCAGCTTCAGAAATGACGGTGTCATCTTTTTGCCACGTCGTGTTTAAGCTTATCTGAATGGTGCCATACTGCGTGATGCCACATAAACTGTCTTATCCTGTCGCACCAAATCACTACTGAACTGGCGTTTACGTCCACTAAGCATCATGTCAATCTTGGCTTTAAAATACTCGGACTTCACACCCAACAGATTACTGACTTCCCCACGAACATCGGCACTGAGCTGACTAAAAGGTTCAATTACCCATAGGTCATTCACACTGGCAAAATACTCTAAATTGGTTTGCCGCTGTTGTAACATCTGTTGTACAGCTTTAATGTCCAGCTTAGGATCAAGACTTGCCAGCAACATTGCTGGAGCGGTATTTATATTTACCTTGCTGTCGGAGGTCGGTACAGCAGTCACATAATCCGCAATTTGCAGATATTTTGCACCTTCAAAACCGCGCACCTGCTTAAGTTCTTGCGCACTATGAAATTTACTGTTTGCCGGTAAATAGCCTTGTGCTAATCCCTGATAATAGCTTGCTTCAGCACCCATTGCGCCAATGGTTTCGTTATCTACATCCTGCCAGTCAATCACGGCTTCACTCAACTTTTCCGGCAATCCCACACGCAGCAGCAATTTTTCAAACCAGGCTTTTGCCTGAGGATTTGGCGTACCATCCGTATTCACCAGGCTATTTAAATTAAATTTTCCTGATTGGTCTTCCAAGGTTCCAGATACAAAACCATCCTCTACAGGAAACGCCGGCATAGGCTTGGCCCAGTTTTCTTGCAAATGATCAATATCACCGGCATTTTCCGCATCATCAACCAGCAGTTCTGAAAAAAAGGCTTCAGCACTTTTGGCATATAATAGTGACTGGTTCTGGCGCATCAAATATGCCGTGTTTTCAGCCGTATTGGCCTGCCTTTTGGCAATAGTCGCAGCAAGGATGGTGGCTAATGCCACCATGACCAAAATCGTAATTAAGGCAACACCCTGTTGCGGCTTCATGTTCAATTGAATCAAACCTTATGATGTAGAATTGTTTGTATTGCTATTTGCATTGTTATTTGTGATCGTTTTTTGCTGTTTTAAATAGTCAGTGTTTAATAGACTGAAAATCCACTCATAGGTCACATCTTTGACGGTCAGTTTAATTTTAATACCTTTAGGTAATATCTGCTTTTGCGTGTCATCATTCAAATCTACCTGACCCTCTGGCCATGTGTTGATTTCATTCGGATTTAATCCCACAATTTCAAACTGATCAACATCATTTAACAGCACACTGGATTCAGGCTGATCCCGCCCTGTACTATTTAAATTGCGATACTTTAATCGGTAGAGTTTCTTTTCATCGGCACGATATTGGTACTCCACTCTCTCATCTGGAGAAATGCCCTGATTTAAAGGATCAGTCACACCGGTTTTACTAAAATTAAAACGACCATTTTGTAGCACCAAAGCGGGCTGAATATCGCCATTGATATTCGCATTGAGTGGTACAGCCTGAACGGTATCACGCAGAATTTGCTGATAGGCTTCTTGTAATTGACCTAAATTCACTTCATGTTGAGTATTACGATCTTTCACTTTGATTAAGTAATCAAATACTTTCCAGCCCAATGCAGAAAGTACCGCAAATATGGCAATCGCGACCATTAACTCAACCAGGGTAAATCCTGCGGTGCGGTTCCGTTTCGCATGTCGTAAAGCTTTGTTATGCTTTGTCTGAGCGCCAGAGAAATAGCTATGCTGTGAGTGTAGAGTTTGATTTTTTTTATTTTTCATTCGCGTCAAACTTTAGCCTTATGGTTAAAAAAAACCAGATGAGTAATGCCAGACTCCACCTTGCCCGTATCAGCATTAAATAAACTGACCTGTACTTCTATACGTTGCACATTGGGACTAATCGTAGATTGTGCCGCTTTATCAATTTGCCAGTTTTCACCTTGCTGAGTAACCTGTTTAGATTGGGTTCCCTGTAGCCACTCCTGATTAATTTCCATAACAGCGACTTCATTCAATGCCACGAATTGCGCTTTGGTTCTTAAAATTGCGTTCGAGGTGGCTTGGGTATATTGCATTGCCACTTTGGTGAATGCGATAGCTGCCGTCGCAAAAATAGCTAAAGCCACCATGACTTCCAATAGCGTAAAACCTGAGCAGCGATGAGTGAAACGCAGTTTCACCGCTGCGCAAGACGAAGAGCTATGCTCGGAGTGAAGATTAAGTCGAGTAATACTCGACCTGAGCGGCATTGTCGCGCAAGAAAGTCCGAAAGCTGTATCTGAGGTGCAGTGATGCTTTGAGTATCTAGCTTTCATTGATTTTACCCAAATGGTCAATCTCGATTTCCTCACCAATCGGAAGCTGCTCGAAATAAAATTGAATCCGCACCGGTTTAGC